>QOAX01000276.1 GCA_003972865.1 Verrucomicrobiota bacterium
GACGTCGTGCTGGGCCACGATAACCTTGAAAGCTACCTCGACGGCCACCCGTACTTTGGCGTGACAACCGGTCGGGTGGCCAACCGCATCGCCAAGGGCAAGTTCATTCTCGACGGGAAGGAATACACCTTGGCCATCAACAACGATCCTAATCATCTGCATGGTGGCACCGAGGGAATCGACAAAAAAGTTTGGTCCGCCCGCGTGAGCAGGAGCAAGGCCGGCCCGGCGGTTGCCTTCAACTACACGAGCCCGGACGGCGAGGAAGGTTACCCCGGTAGCCTGAAGATGAAGGTCACCTACACGCTCACCAACGATGACGAACTGCGAATCGACTACCTCGCCACCACCGACAAGGCGACCCCGGTAAACCTCACCAACCACGCCTACTGGAACCTCGCAGGCAAGGGCACGATCCTCGATCACGTCCTGCACATAAACGCCGATCATTACACGCCGGTGGACGCGACCGGTATTCCGACCGGGGAAATCCTGAAGGTCGACGACGTGATGAGCTTCATCAAGCCGACCGCCATCGGCGCGCGTATCGACAAACTCACCGGCGAGCCGGGCGGTTACGATCACAACTACTGCCTCAACAAGAAAGAGTTCGGCAGGTTGAGTTTGGCGGCGCGAGTTGAGGAATCGACGTCGGGTCGCGTGATCGAGATTTTCACTACCGAGCCGGGCATCCAGTTTTACACCGGCAACTTCCTCGATGGCACCGAGGTGGGCAAGGGAGGGCAACAGTACGAGTTCCGCAACGCACTTTGCCTGGAGACACAACACTTCCCGGATTCCATCAATCATCCGCAGTTCCCGAACACCGTGCTGCGTCAGAAGCAAAAATACACGCATACCACCATCCACAAATTCAGCGTGAAATAATTTCGCACGAACAATTTGAACTGAAACCCCGCCAGCCAGGCGGGGTTTCTCATTTAGCTGTCAGCCCGTTCCCGGTTGAAGGCGACGGCTTCCTCGTAGCGCACGCCATCGCCACCGAAGATGTCGAGCGCCGAGCCGATGGTGAGGTGCACCCGTCCTTGGCCAAGCTCCGTCACCCGCCGCAGATCGTCCATCGACCGTGCGCCGCCGGCGTACGTCGCCGGAATCGGCAAGTGCCCGGCGATCAACCGAACCAGTGTCTCGTCGATCCCTTGGCCAAGCCCCTCAACGTCGACGCCGTGAATGAGGAATTCGTCGCACCGCTTGGCCAAGCTGCCCAGTGTGTCGGCGTTCACGCGCAACTCGGTGAAGGTTTGCCAGCGATCGGTCACGACGAAGTGTTCGTCGCCGCGCCGCCGGCAACTCAGATCCAGCACGAGCCGAGCTTGGCCAACCGCTTGGCCAAGCTGCTTAAGTCGATCCTCATCGAGTTTGCCGTCGCGAAACAGCCACGAGGTAACGATCACGTGCGACGCCCCGGCGTCGATCCACTCAGCGGCATTGTCCGCCGTGACGCCGCCGCCGACCTGTAGTCCGCCCGGCCAGGCGGCGAGCGCCTCGCGGGCGGCATCGTCGTTGCCTTTACCAAGCCTGATCACGTGGCCGCCTCGCAGATTGTCCCGCCGGTACAGCTCCGCAAACCAGGCGGGCGGTTTTTCGGAGACGAAGTGGGTGCGCAGGGCATCCGGTTGGCTGTCGTCGATGGAGCCCCCGACGATCTGTTTCACCCTGCCTTCATGCAGGTCGATGCACGGCCTGAACACGCGGCGAGCCTACGGGCGCTTGGCCAAGCGGTCGAGTTTAGGTGGCGGCAATTTGTCAAAAAGGCGCGAGTCGCGGCCTTGGTTGCCGTATGATCCCTGCCGT
Organism: Verrucomicrobiota bacterium; assembly: GCA_003972865.1. Lineage (GTDB taxonomy): Bacteria > Verrucomicrobiota > Verrucomicrobiia > Limisphaerales > UBA1096 > UBA1096. Next base: position 1,816 of record QOAX01000276.1, read on the forward strand.
GGGTGACGAGCGACAGATCTGCAACATCGCGCTGACCGGCTTCATGGGCTGCGGCAAGTCCGCCGTGGGGAGGGTGGTCGCCAAGCTCGCCGGGTTTGAGCTTCTCGATACTGACCAGTTCATCGAGGAGCACGTCGGCATGAGCATCCCGCGAATTTTCGAGGAGCACGGCGAGGAGACTTTCCGCCGGTACGAGCGGGAGGTGGTCGTGCGGCTGGCGGAGCGCGAGAACACCGTCATCTCGACTGGCGGCGGTCTGTTGGTGGACACCGAAAACATGGACACCATGAAGCAATACGCGATGGTGTTCTGCCTGTGGGCCTCGCCGGAATCGATCTGGCGTCGTGTCAAGGGGCAGTCGCACCGGCCGCTGCTCAACACCGACGATCCCAAGCAGCGCATCATTGATCTGCTCGAGGAGCGCAAACCGGCTTACGGTCGCTCTGACATGCTCATCAACACCGAGTACCGCTCCGCCAGGGACGTCGCCTACCTGATCCTCAGCCAGTTTCGTCAGGCGGCACCCAAGGCGCCATGAAGGCGGCCATCCGCCAGCATGCACTTGAGCTGGGCTTCGACGACTGCCGCTTCACCACCGCCGAGCCGCCGGAGAGTTCGGAGCAATTCCTGAAGTGGCTCGGGGGCCAATGCCACGGCACGATGGACTGGATGGAGCAAAACGCGACCAAGCGGGTCGACCCGCAACTCGTCCTCGAGGGTGCGCGGTCGGTCATCACGCTGGCGGCGAGTTACGGCCAGGGCAATGACGCACCAGCAAAGCCAAGCCAAGGCGTCATCGCCCGGTACGCGCGTTACGCGGATTACCACGACGCACTTGGCCAAGTGCTTGGCCAACTGACCGCGCGGGTGCAGTCGCTCGTCGGCGAGGGCGTGCGATCGCTTTGGTACGTGGACACCGGGCCGATCCTCGAGCGCGACCTTGGCCAGCGTGCCGGCCTTGGCTTCATTGGCAAACACACCAACCTCATCAGCCGCCGGCTCGGCAACTGGTTTTTCATCTCCGAAATCGTGACGACCGCCGAGTTGGAGCCGGATGAGCCGGAGCGCAACCACTGCGGCAAATGTACGAGCTGCATCGACGCCTGCCCGACCGGGGCGATCACCGCGCCGTTCCAACTCGACGCCCGCCGCTGCATCTCCTACCTGACCATCGAGTTGAAAGGCCCGATCCCGGAGGAGTTCCGCCCGGCAATCGGCAACCGGATTTACGGCTGCGACGACTGTCTCGACGCCTGCCCGTGGAACCGCTTCGCCGGCGAGGGCCGCTTGATGGCGCCGCACCGGCGTGACGACCTTGGCCAAGCAGACTTGATCGAGTTGCTGGCGCTGGACGACGACGGTTTCCGCGCCAAGTTTCGCGGCACGCCGATGCAGCGAACCAAGCGCCGGGGCGTGCTGCGAAATGTCTGCGTGGCGCTGGGCAACGTCGGCGACGCCACAGCGATCCCGCCGCTCGAGCGCGCCGCCGCTGATCCCGAGCCGTTGATTGCCGAGCACGCCCAATGGGCTCTTGGCCAAGTGAAGCAGCGTTGCGGCCCGAATTAATGGCATTTTGCCCGTTTTTTACGGGTTGCAATCGGACTGTCGAGGGGTATCTTCCCCCGACGTGACACCGAGGGCTCCCCATTCAGCCGGGCTGGTTTCCGCTGTGCTGCTTGGCTTGGTCGGGGCTGGATGCCAGGCACTACAGCAGGTTGATTGGGACGGGCGCATCGGTCAGTTCAGTTACGAGCAGGCTGTGGCGGAACTGGGCCGGCCGGTTGAGGAAACGGAACTTTCGGGCGACATGCGGCGGGCCGAGTGGATTACCAACTCGGGCGTCTCGACGGGTCGTGCGCTGGTTGGGGCCGGTTACCAACGGCGGACAATGGGCGTAGTGCCGCTGGAGCCGACGGAGATTCACCGGCTGCGGGATCGGTATCTGCGTTTGACTTTTGACAGGGCCGGGCGAATGGTCGCTTGGGAAAACGGGACAAAGACAGGAGACTAAAATGAAGACAAACAGAACGAGGGGTTTTACGTTGATCGAGTTGCTGGTGGTGATCGCCATCATCGCGATCCTGGCCAGTTTGCTGCTGCCGGCGCTGGCCAAGGCCAAAAGCCAGGCGTACCAGAGCATTTGCCTGAACAACTTCAAGCAGCTCGGCATCATGATGCAATTGTATGCGGACGACAATGAGGACAGCGTTGTGCATAATGGCAACGGACAAATGCGCCTGACCTGGGTGGGGGGTGTTTTTTCCAGCCGGCCGGAGGATGCCGGCAAGCCGGAGATGCTGATCGATAAGAGGCTTTCGCTGTTCGGCCAGTACATCAAGACCACGGGCATTTACCGCTGTCCCTCCGACAAAAGCACCATCATCGTGAGGGATCCTATTTCAAGGAGGATGACCCCGAAGCCGCGCCTGCGCAGCTACTCACTCAATAGCTTCGTCGGTTGGGACACGAATACCCGAGGCGCAGGCGAACCGGCCTATCGGAACCAGCCTGACACGCGTTACCAGAGTTACCTCAAGATGTCCGATTCCGCAAAGGGGCCTTCAGAACTGTTCACCTTTATCGAGGTACATCCGGTGAGCCTGTGCCGGCCTTTTTTTGGACATCACATGAGACAGAGTTTCTATCATGTGCCGGCCGGTTATCACAACGGCAAGGCGGCGTTGGGATACATCGATGGCGGCTCAAGGGTAAACGAATGGAATCATCAACAAACGAAGGATTTGATGACAATGACCACGGGCAATCACTGGGGCAATCACAGCCACGGAAATTTCCGCAATACGGACGTTATCTGGCTGCAGGAACGGGCCACCGTCCTCAAGGGACGTCGCCGTTAGGGTTTCTCCTCCATTCGGCGAAACTGCCGCAGCAAATCCACCGCGCTGCCCGAACTTGGACGCGGCAGGCCCATCCACTCAAGCAGCTTGATTGCAGCCACTTCGACCTCCGCCGGGCCATGGATTTCATCCCGTGCAAAGTTCAAAAACTTCATTAGGCGGAAGGCATTGAACCAGCGGAAAAACCGCTTGCGGAACGCGCCCGAGTCGCCCGAGTTGGCCCGGATTTCCTGCACGACTGACCCGGTGAAATCCTCCCCCAAAAACCGGGCCATCGCCTCGGGCGCGTCACTGCTGGGGTTGCCGGTTTCCCACAGTGCCCCCACCTGGCCAAGCAGCCATTGCACGTCGCGGTACGCTTGCAGTGGGTAGGTGGCCAGCTTGCCGTTGGCCACGTAGTCGCCGATTGCCTTGCCGGTGCCGAACGGCACACGGTCGGATAGGCGTGGCGAGGGGTGCACGGTGACGCCGGTCAGTTCTGTCACCTGGCCGAGCCAGCTGATCTTCTGTAGAAAGTAAAAATCCTCCCCGGCTTGACGGCGGTTCATGCCGCCCTGTTTCACGTAGGCCCATGCACGAACCGCCATAGCCGAGCCGATGGTGTGGAAGCCGTACGGGAAACCGATGAACTTCTGCGCACGGACGTGATAGCGCAAATGCAGCTCGTAGGCGGCGATGCCATCGAACACCGCCTGGCCCGGCGCCCTGCCGCCGAAGCCAAGCGCAGCCCACTCGCCGGCGTCAAGCGGGTGCTCGAAGTGGATGCTGCACCCTGGCGCATCCGGCTGCGTGCCGAAGTGCGACTCGATGCCGGTGAAGTAATTGGCGGAGCAACGGCAGTCGGCATCGTAGCAGACGAGCAGGCCGTCCTCCGCCTGGCCAACGTCGGCGAGCCGCCGCAGTGCCTCGTCCATACCGGTCTTGCGCGCCTGGCCGACGCCGGCGTGTCTGGGCGGCAGGTCTGGCAGATGCAGCAGGTGGATGGGCAGCCAGTAGTCGCCTCGCCCGGCCAGCCAGTCGGTGGCTTGACCGAGGGTGTGCTGGTTTTGACGGGCCACCTCTGCGGAATTTTTTTCAGAGCCGTTGATGACGACGATCACCTCCGCTTGGCCAAGCGGAGGCTCGCAGTCGGCCAAGCGCCCGAGTGCGCCGGCGAGGTCCGGTTCGTTGTGGCAGGGGATGACGACGACCATTCGCAAGTCGGGATGCGGCTTGGCCTCGATCAACCGCGGGCTGGCCGATTTCTGCAGATACTGTACGTGGGTTGCTGCCACTTGGCGTCTGGCCAATCTGGCGTCTGGTGGCCGCTCGTTCAATGGAATAACCGAGGAGGTCGCCTAGATCGGCGGCGACTTGGCAATGATGAATATTCCAGGTGGCATTCTTGTCTGCTCGGCGTCACGCTTCCCAGAGGCTTTTCTTTTTATGAAAACAATCAGGTTCATCATCCTCTTTGCCGTGGCGCTTGGCCAAGCGGCGCTTGGGCACGCGGAACTTCGCGCCGGGATTGCAGTGCGGGTTGTCACACCTGAGCCGTTGCTGCCGGTTTCCGGCGGTGTTGGCCCGTCCAATCCGGTCACCCAAAAGAAGGGTGACCTCACGGTGCGGGCGTTGGTTCTCGAGAACGGTGGAACGCGGGTGGCGTTCGTCAGCACCGATTTTCTCGGCTTCCCCGCTGTGCTGGGCGACCGCGTCCGGCGGCAGGTGAAAACGATCCCTGCCGGGCATATTTTAATCGGCGCGACGCATACACACAGCGCGCCCGACTGCTACGGTTTCCCCAATGGCAAGGGCGGCACAGACGCGGACCTCGGGTATCTCGACTTTGTCTGCAACAAGGCTGCCGAGGCCATCAACGAGGCGGTCGCCGGGCTGCAGTCGGCGTCGCTCAGGATCGCCACCGGCAAGGCCAACGGAAAGATCGCCTACAACTACTACGCGCCGAAGCTGTACGACCCGCGCTGCAACGTGATGCAGGCAGTCGGCCGCGACGGCAAGCCGTTTGCCACACTGGTCAACTACGCCATCCACCCGGAAGTGCTTGGCTCGAGCCGGGGCATTCTCAGCCCGGACATGGTCGGGCCGCTGTATGATCGCATCGCGGCGGGCGGCGGAGGCACCGGCATTTTCATGAACGGCGCACAGGGCGGCATGGTTACCGCCGACGTTCGCGGGCCGGACGGCAAAGACGTGCAGACCTGGGACGAGTGCCGCCGCATCGGCCACCTGCTCGCCGACGAGGCGCTGCGGATCATCAGCGGTTCAGACGTGCAAAAAAGTCTGAAGATCAGTTGCACATGGACGGATGTGACGCTGCCGGTCGACTCGCCGATGCTTCTGGCCATCATGAAAATGTCGCCGCTGCAACTGGCCAAGCCGGATGAAAAAACGATCACCACCCGTGTCAATTTGGTGCACGTTGGCGATGCGCAGATTCTCACCATTCCCGGCGAGGCACTGCCGAACATCGGGTACTACCTCAAACGCAAAATGACGGGGCGGCACAACTTCCTGTTCGGCCTGACCAACGACGCGCTGGGCTACATTTTGACCAAGGAGGACTGGAACAGCTTCGAGCGGTACGACTACGTCACCCGCACCAGTCTCGGCGAATCGACCGCCGAGATTCTCATCCGCGAGTCGCTGCGCCTGGTCAACGAGACCCCCGCCGAGTAGCCGCTTCAGCCAAGGCCGATTTCCGACAGGCGCTTGGCCAGGAATTCTCCCGCTGTCCAGCTTGGGTAATCCGCTTGGCCACTGGTGCGCTCGATGCAGGCCGGCAGCGGAGTCAGGTCGGTGTCCTTCGTCGGGTGCATGAAAAACGGCATCGACAAGCGGCGTCTGGCCAGGTCGGGCGGATTCACCACGCGATGTATCGTGCTGCGAAACAGGCCGTTGGTCAGGTTGGCCATCATGTCGCCGGAATCGACGATCAATTGATTTGGCTCGGCCTCGATCGGTATCCAGTCACCGTCCGGCGTCTGCAGTTCCAGCCCACCCCCGGTCGCCTGAATCAGCAGTGTGATGAAGTTGATATCCTGATGCGCCGCCGAACGGGTTGACGAGTCGACGATCTCCCCGATTGGTGGATAATGGATCACTCGCAGGATGTTGTCGCTGCCCTTGGCCAGGCGCGGCAGAAAATCCGCCTCCAGGCCAAGATGCTCGCCGCACGCGCCGAGCAGTTTCATGCCGATGCCCTCGAGTTGCCTATACAGCCCGCCGATCGATTCACGAAACCCGGGCACCTCGCTTGGCCAGGGGTTGGGCGGTAGCGAGTCGCTGTCCTCGCGTCCGATCTGGAAAAATTCCTTCAAGTCCGCCTTCATGCTGTCCTTGGCGTGTTCGCGGCCGAACTCGGTGAAACCGCGCTGCCCGTTCGTTTCCGGCCGGCGGTAGGTGCGCTTGGCCTCTTCCGGCAGCGTGAAAAATGTCCCGGCGACCCGGTAGCAGTCGGCGATTCGCCCGGCCGAAATCCCGTGGTCCGTGACGATAAAAAAACCGGACTGCTCCAGCGCCTGTCCAACCGTTTGCACCGACACGGCACGGTGCGCCGATGAAACCAATGACTGAAGTGAAATGGTGGGAATCGAAATGTCGGCCATGTTACGGGGCAATCCAACGACTGCCCGCCGCGAATGTCAAAGACAACATCGCCGGTTTTCCGTTTCAAATCCGTTCTGTTGCCTTAAAACCCTGCGACGTGCAACCGGCAACCCGCACCCTCTGGTGGCTTTGGCCCAACCTGCTCAATCTCGACTCGCCGCTGCTGGCGGTGATCTGGCAGGAGCAGTTTGCCCGGGTGGCCGGCGTGTCGCTGGGTTGGGGCGACCGCGCGCTGCTCTTCTGCTGCACGTGGCTCGTTTATTGTGCCGACCGCACGCTGGATGCTGTCGAGTCGGGCGGAAAAACGGAGACCCCCCGGCACGCGATTCAACTGCGGGGGAAGCCAATCTGGCTGGGCGTCTGCGCTGCGGTTTTAGTCGTCGCGCTCGTCCTTGCGGTGGCGACGTTAAACTCCCGCGCGTGGCTGGGCGGCGGCGTGGTGCTGGGTTTCACGGCGGTACACTTCGGGGCGACGCATTGGTGGCCGGCGTTGCGCAGCCGGTTTTGGTCGAAGGAATGGAACGTCGGTTTTGTGTTCTCAGCGGGCTGCGCACTGCAGGTCTGGTCGGTCGCACCCGGCGTCTGGCCAGGGTTGCTGCCGCCGGTGATCGGGTTCGGCGCGTTGTGCGCGATGAGCTGCTCGCACATCACCGCCTGGGAGGTTCTCAAGGCGGATCGAAACGACCCCGGCTCGCTACTCAACGCTCATCCGGTGTTCGTCCGCCGCCTGTCGTGGTTCGACATCGCGCTTGGGCTGTCGGCGCTGGCCGCCGCCGCCGCGCTTGGGCAGGCGGCGGGACAGCACGCAATGGCGGCGGTCGGGATCAGTGCGCTTGGCCTGGCCTGGCTGCACGATCGTTGCGACCGTTTCAGCACCGACTTCCTCCGCGTAACGGCTGATTTTGGACTCTACACCCCGCTCCTGTTTTTTGTCTTCAGCGGTTGAGCCGTTTTTTCCACTTGGGATAGTCCCCGGCCAGGAGGGAGGTGGCGTAGCCGCCGTACCATGAGTAGCCGGTGCGGCGTTCGAGTTTCACCTTGTCAAGGGAGTAGACCTTGATGCCGTCGCGATTGCAGAAGAACGGGCGGTTGGTGTCGATCTCATAAAACCGAGCCCAGGTTGGTTCCGCATTTGGATCCATCACCACTCGTTTGTCGCTTGAAATGGTTTTGTTGAGATCCTTCACCGGGTCGATTGGGAACGACTCGATGCGAATGCCCTTGATGGCGGACTTTTGAAACCAGGCGATGGCACTCTCAATTGCCTCGGTGACTTCGTCGCTTGGCGTTTTGATTTCCATTAGGAAACGAACGATATCCACGCTTTCGGCTCCGGAAATGGAGGGCAGTTCGTACGTGCGAGCCTTGACTGGCTTGAGTGACTTGTGATCGTGCTGTTGACACCAGGCCGTCTTGTGGCCGTTGACCCTGATTTGGCAGTCGAGCGTGACGCGGATGGCACGTTCGAGTGCCTGCTTGGCTTTTCGGCGGGTTTGTTTGTCAGTCCACGAGAAATGCGCCTGGCCTTCGGAGACTTCGCGGAGCAGTTGCATCACCCCGGTCATGGCGCCGTCATTGAAGGTGATGGCATCAACGTCGGAGCCTCGCCAGCCGCCGCTTGGCCGTTGCTCCCGCAAGATGTAGTCGAGTCCGCGCCTGGCCGCCTGCCGGTAACGCCGGTTTTCAGTGGCCTTGTACGACTTGGCAAGGTTGCGGATTTGTGTGTAGGTGGCGCTGTTGTCGAAAGTGCTTTTGCGGTTCTTGTCTCGCTCCTTGTCTTTTTCGGCTTCCTGCATAGTTTTGAAAGAACCCCACTCGACGTTCTTTGGCCAACCGCCGTCGGGGTTTTGGAACAGGATTTCCATTTCGGCCCGGGAATCCGTTTTGGTTTCGGTCTGCCCGCCAAGGGCGGTCGAGGTCAGGATGATGGCGGCCAGGGCCGGACGAAGCATTGCCTACTCCTTTTTCAGCCTGGTTTGCAGCCAGAGAGTGGGGACGCAGTAGAGCCAGCAACTGGCTCCATCGATGAGGATGTATTTTCCCAGATTGGGCAGTCTGTACATGATGATTGTCCCGCAAGTGGCCGCTGTCAGAATGGCGACGGCCTGATAAGTGATGACCCGGCGGTACCGGTGCACGTCACTCGCCAGAAGGAGCAGCAGTCCCCCGTATAAGGCACACATCGCAGACATGCCGCGCACCAGGTATTCGACGACTTGTTCGCCGGACAGTTCACCGAGGCCGATGGCGGCGTGAGCGGCCTGCGCCCACGCGATCGGCATCAGCATCGGGACAATCGCCAACACGCAGACGACGCCTGCGCCACGAAGTATCCACACCAGCAGTTTCTCGGCAGTTTCCGGTTTCATCTCATCGCTTGGTCAAGTGGGAGGCTAACAATGTCTGGACTGCGGTGCAAAGCGCATTGACGCGTGTTGCCATCGGGAAATTGGACGGCGCCTCGAGCGTGTACGAGAGGCGGGTTTTTTTCAGCACGATGTAAAATGCCTCGGGCCAAAGCGGCCGCGCCTCGGGAGAGACGACCGGCTTGAGGATGCCGCCCTTGGCCGGCCGGTCGTCGATGCGCTCGGAGGGATCGATCGGGCAGACTTGAACAACGGCGTCGATGACTTTCTCCGACACGGCTGGCAAATTGTCCGGATTGAGTTCGTAAATGTAAAAGCCGTTGGCTTCCCAGTCCTCGTGCAGGCAGATGCCAAAATCGAACTGGGGCAGGCGGTCGATCCATTCGGTGTGTGCCTGCACTTCGCGGGACTCGATGTGGCGGTAGTCGCGATTGAGATCGGTGCCGGTTCGGTTTTCGCGGGTGTTGTTCGGGAAACCGGTCGGGTTGAGGCAGGGACAGGCGATCAGGTTGACGCCGCTTGGCCAGGCGTTGGCCTCGAGCAACTCGACCAACGCCAGCGGCCCGGCCGGTTCGTCGCCGTGGATGCCGGTGGAAATGTAAACGGTCAGTCGCGGCTCCTTGGCCAAGCGCGCGAAACCGTACAGCGGCAGGTCGCCGGCGTTTGGGAAAAGCTCGACCGACCAGTCGTGCGCCTTGGCCGTGGCGAGCGCCCGCTGCAGCACAGTGTCGATGTCGATGGTGTCGCCGACGTAACCGCCGTTGTTTCTGCCGAGCGGCGCAGTCATTTGCCGGATGGTTCAGGCGGTCACGGCAGCCTCGGCGGGTTTTTCGTCACAACCGCAGCGGCTGCCGCAGCCGCCATCGGCGGAAACTTGATCGGCGAAGTCGTTGTCCCAGTCGGGATCGAGCCCGAGGTCGCGCAGCATCTGCAGATCCTTCTCGACTGGCTGATTGAGTGTGGTGAGATAATTGCCGACCATCAGCGCACTCGCGCCGGCGGTGAACACCATGCTCTGCATGTCGCGCAGGTTCACTGTGCGGCCGCCGGCGATCATGATTTCCTTGCGCGGCAGGATGAAGCGAAACACGGCGATGGTCTTGAGAATCTCCATCGGCGGCAGCGGTTTCTGATTTTCGAGTGGCGTGCCGGGAATGGGGTTGAGAATGTTTATCGGAACGACATTCGCGTCGATCTCGCGCAGTTCCATCGCCAAATCAATTCGGTCCTCGCGCTCCTCGCCCATGCCGATGATGCCACCCGAGCAAATCTTGATGCCGGCGTTTTTCAGGAACTGAATCGTCTTGAGCCGATCCTCAAACGTGTGCGTTGTGCAGTGTTCGGGAAAAAAGCGGCGGGAGCTTTCGAGGTTGTGCCCGTAACAGGAAAGCCCGGCGTCCCTGAGCCGGTCGGCGACCGACTGGCTTTCAATCAAGCCCAGCGAAGCGTCCGGGCGCGACTTGCCGTTTTCCTTCATTTCACGGATGCGATCGCAGACCTCGTCGAGCATCGGGCCTTCCTTGAGCCCGCGCCAGGCAGCGACCAGCCCGACGGCGGTGATGTTGTTGTCCTCGGCTTCGGACATTGCCTCCGCAACCGGCTCGGGATCGACAAAACCGTAGCGCGGCGACTCGGTCTGGTAGGCGGCAGACTGGGCGCAGAACGAGCAATTCTCCGAGCAGGCACCGGCCTTGGCGTTGACGATGGAGCAGAGATGAATCTTGTTGCCCTTGAAATGTTCGCGGATGCGGTTGGCCCACGCGAGCAGGTCCATAATGTCGGCGTTGGCCTCGATATGGGCCAACTCGATCGCCTCGTCGCGGGAGATTTGTCCGCCGTCGAGAATCCGTTGGCCCAGTTCGGCAACACGTTCCCGAGCCGTTATTTCAGTTGTTGATTCCGCCAAAGTCATGCTCATGCGACCGGCAATCTAGCCAAAACCAAGCCTTTGGCCAAGCGGTTTGAAGCTTGGCCGCCTGTGGTTTACAACGGGGCGCGGCATGGAGACGGAACTTTTCAGCGGGGCGGGGGAGACGGACTTGATCGGGTTGCTGAAGCGGTTCTTTGGCTACGAGTCGTTTCGGCCGCTGCAGAAGGAGGTGATGCGCGACGCGCTCGCCGGGCACGACACGTTTGTGCTGATGCCGACCGGCGGCGGCAAGTCGCTCTGCTACCAGTTGCCAGCCCTGGCCAAGGGCGGTTTGACAATTGTCGTCTCGCCGCTGATCGCGCTGATGAAGGATCAGGTCGATGCGCTGCAGGAGGCCGGGGTCGCCGCGACGTTTTTGAATTCCACTCTCGATGCCGCGGAGTCGCGCCGCCGCCTGGCCGGCCTGTACAACGGCGAATACCTCCTACTGTACGTCGCGCCGGAGCGGTTGATGCTGCCGGAGATGCTCGAGCGCCTGGCCGAGTGGCGGCCGGGGCTGATCGCGATCGACGAGGCGCATTGCATCAGCGAATGGGGGCATGACTTCAGGCCCGAGTACCGGCAGATCGCCGAGTTGCGCGGGCGGTTTCCGGAGACGCCGTTAATGGCGCTGACAGCCACGGCGACCGAACGGGTTCGGGCGGACATCGTGTCGCAGTTGAAGCTGCGCGAGCCCAAGCGCTACGTCGCCAGTTTCAACCGGGCCAACCTCATGTATCGCGTCATTCCGCGTGGCCAACCGTTGCGCCAGGTATTGGACGTGGCCCGGCGGCACGACGGTGAGAGCGGTATTGTTTACTGCGCCACCCGCACCAGTACCGAGCGCCTGGCCAAGCGCCTGGGCGAGCAGGGGATTCGGGCGGTTCCGTATCACGCGGGGCTGGATGCCGATGTGCGTGCGAACAATCAGGAGGCGTTCATCCGCGACGACGTGCAGGTCGTGTGTGCGACGATTGCATTCGGCATGGGCATCGACAAGCCGGACGTGCGCTTCGTGATCCATCACGATCTGCCGAAAAACATCGAGGGCTATTATCAGGAGACGGGCCGGGCCGGGCGCGACGGTCTGCCGGCGGACTGCGTGCTGCTGTTCAACGCCTCGGACGTGGCCAAGCAGATCGGGTTCATCGAGGAAAAAACGGACGAACACGAACGCACCGTTGCAAGGCAGTTGCTGCAGCAGATGGTGCACTTCGCCGAGACGAGCGACTGCCGCCGCCGGTCGTTGCTGGACTATTTCAGCGAAACCTTCACGGACAAAAACTGCGGCGCCTGCGACAACTGCCTCGAGCCGAGGGAGACATTCGACGGCACGGTGGCGGCGCAAAAGTTTCTCGCCTGCCTGTTCCGCATTCGCGGTAAGTCCGGTTTTAGTTTTGGGTTGAACCATGTCGTGGAAGTCCTCACCGGCGCGGACACGGAGGCCATCCGCAAGTGGGGGCATGACAAGATTTCCACCCACGGCATCGGCGATGAATTCGGCCGGGACGAGTGGAAGGCAATCGGGCGCGAGTTGATGCGGCTTGGCTACGCGCGGCTCACACCCGGCCGCATGAGTGTCGTGGAACTGACGCAGGAAGGAAGCGATTGGCTGCGCAGCAAAGAGCCGCTGGAGTTGAGTCGCCCCGTCGTGGCCAAGCCGAAGAGCAGCGAAAGGCGGCCGCGCAGCGAGCGCGCGGGAGAGATTCAGTGTGACGAGATGCTGTTCGAGCGGCTGCGCGAGATGCGGCAAGAGTTGGCGTCTGATCGAGGTGTCCCTGCGTACATGATTTTCGGCGATGTCGCCCTGCGCGAAATGGCAAGGGACTGCCCGGCGACGATGGCGTCGTTCGGGCTCATCAGCGGTGTCGGCGAAAAAAAGAAAGCCGAATACGGCGAACTCTTCATCAGCGAAATCGCCGCCTACCTCGACGAAAAAGAGTAGGGTAGGGAAGGCTGTCCCCAGCCGTCCGCAACAAACTCACAAGGGCCGGCTCGGAGAGCCAGCCCTGCCTTAAAACCAAGCCTCGAGTCCCAAGAACCGAGAACTCTCTAAATCCACTCTTGGCCAAATGCCGGGTTATTTTTTCTTGTTGCCCCACGGCCACGGCTTGGCCAAGGCGGCGACGGCCCAGCTTTCCCATTGACTCGCCATCCGCTTGAGGCGCTTGGGTTGTTTGGGCGCGAGGTTGGTTAACTCCGTGCGGTCGGCCTTGATGTCGTACAACTCCCATGGGCCGGTCGCGCCCTTGGCGACGAGTTTCCATTTGCCGTCGCGCATCGCCCGGTTGCCTTCGTGCTCCCAAAAGATTGGTTTTTGCCGTTTGATGTTTTTGCCGTTGAAGGCAGGGACGAGCGAAGTGCCCTGCAGCGGGACGATGTCAGTGTTGCCAACTTTCTTCGGATAAGTCGCCTGGCCAAGGTCGACGCAGGTGGCCATGAGGTCGATGAGATGGCTGGGCTGGCTTTCGAGTTTGCCGTGGCGCTTTTTGCCGATGCCGCTTGGCCAATGGGCGATGAGCGGCGAGCTGATGCCGCCCTCGTGCACCCAATGCTTGTATTCGCGGAACGGCGTGTTGCTGGCATTGGCCCAGGCGAGGCCGTAACCGTGGTAGCTGTCCGGGCCACCGGCCATCACCTCGGTGCCTTGTTTCACCACTCGCCCGTCTCGTGTGCGTTTGGGGATCATGTCGGGCTGCAACTCTCCCTGGGTCATTGGCTTGAGTTGCTCGGGGTCTTTGTCCTTGTACTGGATGCCCTGGCGGCGGCCCATGCCCTCGGCGCAGCCGCCGTTATCGGCGAGAAACAGGATCAGCGTGTTGTCGAACTGCCCGGTTTCCTTCAACGCGGTGACGACGTTGCCCATGCCCTGGTCGAGGCGATCGACCATTGCGGCGTAAACTTCCATCAGCCGCAGTTCCCAATCGCTGTTTTTGGCATCCGCCCACTTGGGCGCCCTGCCGTCGCGCGGGGTCATTTTCCACTTGGGATCGATGAGGCCCATCTTGAGTTGCCGCTCGTAACGCGCCCGGCGCATGGCGTCCCAGCCGGCGTCATACTTGCCCCTGTACTTGGCGATGTCCCCGGGCAGCGCGTGCATCGGCCAGTGTGGCGCGGTGAAGGCAACATAAATGAAAAACGGCTGGTCGCCCTTGTGTTCGCGGATGTAGCGCGCGGCGTGGTCGCTGATGGCGTCGGTGTAGTAGTAGGTGCCCTTAGGCTGGTAGGCCTTGTCGGTCAGCGGGGAGACCTGGGTGTTTTCCCGAGTGAGCGAGTTGGGGTCAAAAAAACTGCCGGCGCCGTGGATGGTGCCGTAAAAGCGATCGAACCCCCGCTGCCGAGGCCAGTTGCCCCTTGGGCCGCCGGGCTGGATCTTGGGAGTGACGTGCCACTTGCCGGCCATGTACGTCGAGTAGCCGGCGGTCTTGAGCACCTCGGCGATGGTGCGGACGTTTTTGTTCAGGTCGCCCTTGTAGCCGGGCAGATTGCGGTTGCCCATCATGTGGCCGATGCCGGCCTGGTGTGCGTAGGTGCCGGTGAGCAGTGTGGCGCGGGTGGGGCAGCAGCGGCCGGTGTTGTAAAACTGGGTGAACCGCACGCCGTTGTCGGCGAGTGTGTTGAGGTTGGGCGTGTTGATCTCGCCGCCGTAGCAACCGATGTCGCTCCAGCCCATGTCATCGGCCATGGCGATGATGATGTTGGGCCGCTTGGCGGCAAACGCAGTAGAGGCCAGGGCCAGGCCGAGAATGCCGGCCAACCACCGGCGGACAGAAGTGGATACAGTTCGTTTGTTCATGTTGCTGAATGGACGGCAAGAGTTGTACTGGATGCCCTCCCCACTGTCCAGTCGTGAGTCGTGCTTGGCCAAGCGCGGCAGCTATCCGATGCTCCAGTCGATGTCCACACTGAGCCGTTTGCCGAAGCGGTTGTTGTAAAACACGCAGCCGTTTTGCGCGCCGTACTCGTGAACCATCCTGGTGATCTTCACGTCGTAGCAGCAGTACTCGGCGATCTCCATCAGCTTGCCCTGCTTGAACCACTTCAGCGCCTGCAGGCCGTCGGCGGTCTTTTCCGCGCCGAAAGTGGCGCTGGCGATCGAGTCGAGCTTGAGCCGGTGCGACAGGATTCCCTGCAGATCCACCATCAGATCGAGCGAGGGGAGTTGCCGAAAATCATATGTCGTATATTTGTGCAGCACCTCGTAGTCGAACCGAATGTGGTTGAAGCCCACCACCAGGTCGGCGCGTTGCAACTCCTCGATCAGGCCGTTCACCTCCGACTCCGCATAAATCGAGTACGCGCCGTTGCCGGTGCTGTAGGTGACCCCGATGCTCATGCCCATCCTGTCGATATGACTCCAGCCACCGACATCATCGGCGGAACGCATGGTCTCGAGGTCGAAGTAAACGATGTTTCTCACGGCGGCAATCGCTTGCCAAGCGTAGCGCAACGCGACTGCGGTGGAAACAAAACTCGACGCTCGGCAGGTGGGGGCGTTCACTTGGCTCCGAGATGGGCGACGAACGGGAAGCAGGGCAGGGCGATGAGGCGGCGCTGCATGAGACGTCGTTGCGCTTGGCGGATACGGACAGTGTTTTTCCAGTTCACTGGAAGAGTGGCTCGCTCAAGTACGCCGACTTCAAGCTGATGGCTGAGGGTGGCACGGCCAAGCTCTTCACCTGCCGCGACGTCAACCTGCATCGCGAGGTGGTGTACAAAACGCTGCATCCGGAGATGCGCCAGTCGGAGGTCGAGACTCAGCGGTTTCTGCGCGAGGCTCGGGTGACGGCCAAGCTGCAGCATCCCGGCACGGTGCCGGTTTATGAGCTGGGGCGCGACCGCAACGGTGACATGTTTTTCACCATGAAGCGCGTGCGCGGCCGCAACCTGCGCGACATCCTGCTTGGCCTGCGCGACGGAGACGAGCGGTTGACGCAGCTTTTTCCGTTGCCGGTGTTGGTCGATGCGTTGATTCAAGTTTGCCAAACGGTCGCCTACGCGCATGACCGCGGCGTCATCCATCGCGACCTCAAGCCGGCGAACATACTCTTGGGCGGGTTCGGCGAAGTCATCGTTCTCGACTGGGGCCTGGCCAAGGTCTGGGGCGAGGCGGATGTCGGGATGGAGGCGTTCCCCGCTGATGCCGATCCGGTGCTGACGCCGGCCGGCCGGCGCTACGGCACGCCGCTTTACATGGCGCCGGAGTTGGCCCGGGGCGACGCGCAGATCGACGGCCGGGCGGACGTGTTCAGTCTGGGTAATGTTTTGTTCGAGATGCTCACGCTTGGCCAATTGCTCTCCGGCGAGACGGCGCAGGACGTCGCCGACAACCTGCTCAACCAACCGCTGCCCAAGCCAAGCGAAGCCGCGCCCGGCCGCGACATACCGCCCGCGCTCGAGTCGATTTGCAGCCGGGCACTCGAAAAGGAAAAGCGCGATCGCTACCCCTCCGTGCAGGCGATGCTGGAGGCGCTGAGAGCTTACCGACTCGCCGGCGCCTCGGCAGCCGATTGACCGTAGAGCTTGGCCAAGGCCGCCACCGCGCCGAGGAACACGAGGTTGAATCCGCCCAGGGTGAGAATGATCGTCTGCTGCGACTGCGTCTCGGTGGCGTTCGTAAACCAGGCCAACGTCAACCCGTAAGCGACGGCGATCCCGACCAGCCAAGGCACCGCGCGATAACGCTCCCGTGCAAGTAGTGCGGCAACGAAGACATTGGCCAAGGCAAGCGGCAACATGCTCCAAACGAAGTGCGGCACGATCGCGGCGATATCGTTTAGCGTCTGCTGTTTGGCCGCCGAGGCGTCGAAATAGTCGGCGATGTCCGGTATCAGCCAAGCCACTCCCGAGCAGGCGAGTGCCGTCAATACCCCGAGCAGCACTGTGGACAAAAACGTCCGGCCAAGGACACCTGATTGCCTCGATTGGGCGGCTTCGCGAACCAGCTTCGGAAACATCACCGCGGCCAGTGGTGCGGTAAAAATAACCAAGCCGCGCCCGATCATCCCGGCCGCGCCATAGGGGCCGGAGTCCGCCTCGGGCAGGATAGCCCGCGCCGCGATCATGTCCGCGCTCAACATGAACTGCCCCGCGCCCAAGCCCAGCGTGAGGGGGATGATTCGCTTCAGCCAAGCCTTGGCCTCGAACGTGCCCTGGCTTGCACCCGCTTGGCCAAGCCAAGTTTGGCGACCGTGCCAGCCGGCGAGCAGGCAAGCCGTGGTCAACCCAATCAGCACGCCGGTAGTCGCACCGGCCGCTTGCCCCCCAAGCAGAGCGACCATGATGCCGACGGCGGCAAAACGACCTACGCCGTTGGCAATCGAAGCGCCGCCGAGCCAAGCGAAATTTTGTTTGCCCTGCAGAATGCCGAGCAACACAGGCAGCCAAAGCTGCGGCAGGCCCAACAGCAAAGTCACATAAAGTGCGGTTGGCTTTTTGATCTTCAGCGATTCAAGAATGGCCTCTTGATTCAGGAGAACGACCACCGTAATAGCCATCCAAACGTACAGGCAGATGAGGAGCATTTTGCGGGTGGACTTTGCCAGGTCGTATCGCTGTTGCGGTTCGATGGCGGCGGCGGTTTGTTGGGCAAAAACCGTTTGCAGGCCGAGCGCGGGAATCATCATGAGGTTGAGGATCTGCAGCAGTGTGACAAACAGGCCGTACTCCTCTCGACTCATCCACGCCCCAAACATGTGCACGGCAAACATCAGCACACCGCTGACGAAGGTGGCGATGACCATCCAGCTTCCCTGCCGGTAAAAGGCTATTCTGGATTCAACTTGGCTCATGAGACAACGGCTTCGAGCCGGTCAACTGTTTTGGCGCAGATTACCGGCCAATCAAGTTCAGCCGCGACGCGCTTGGCCACGCGCTCCGACTCGGCTTGGGGCGGAGGATGCTCGAGCCACTCGAGGACATCCTTCGCAAATTGAACGCCGTCAAACGCGGAAAAAAGGACGGATGGTTCGCCATCAAAATACGCCTTCACACCGGCCAGCGGCGTGCTCACCACCGGCAGGCCAAGCGCGGCGTATTCGACCAACTTGGCCACGAAGGCGCAATGCGCGCCGCTCGACGACTCGTACGGGATGATGCCGACGCCCGCTTGGCCAAGCTGCCCGGCGACTTCGCCGTAAGGCACGAAGCCGGTGCACTCGAGTTTGGCCGACGGCGCGGCGGTGAGGACGCGCTTGGCCAGGTTTTTGACGGCGTCAGTTTCACGGCCGATAAAAAGAAAATGTGTCTCCGGCCTGGCCAACGCGATGTCGGTGATGGCGCGGATGGCGATCGGCCCGAGGTGATGCGTGTCGAACGAGCCGTGCATAACAACAGCAGGTGTGAGGGGTGAGGGGTGAGGGGTGAGGGGGAAAAGTTTTGCATCGTAGCCATAGTGGATGGGGTGGAGGCGGCTGCGGTCGTAGCCGGTCTGGGCGAAGCGTCGGGCGAGTTCGTCGGAGACGGTGAGCACGGCGGCGGCGGCGTGGCGCTTGGGCAGCGAAAGCTCGTACGCCATTAGGCGGCGCAGCACGAAGCGTGGCATCGCCCAACCGGGCCACGACTCCATGAAGCCGGTGAGGAAATCAAGAAAGTTCATCACCACCGGCACACCGAGATCGGCCTTGAGCTTGCCGGCGGCGACGGCGGATATGGCGTGCTGCGACAAGATGGCGTCGAACGAGATGTCGCGCGCGATGCGTCGAACGAGCCTCCGGAGCGCGCCGGGGTAGGCGAGGTATTTGAGCGAGCGAAGCCGGGTGTAGCGTCCCATTTCCCAGCCGGTGAAGGCGTAGACGGTGATGGCGAAACGCTTGGCCACGGCATCGCGGTCGGGGAAGTCCGGGCAGAACAGGTGCACCTCGTGGCCGCGCCGGGTGAGTTCGTTGACGAGATAGTTGGCCTCGGCCGAGCCGCCGCCGGAAGGCGGGTAAAACGGTTCGTGCGTGAGCAGGGCCAGTCTCATCGCGCGGGAGTGTGCCGCGAAATCACGGCAGCGACAAAAGGAATCGCGTCAGCATCCCGGTGCCGCGCTCGAGTTGCTCGAGGGCGATCCACTCGTCGGCCGTGTGCGCCTGCGCGATGTCGCCCGGCCCCCAGACGACGGTGGGGATGCCGGCGGCGTCGAGGTTGGCGGCGTCGCAGTAGTAGTCGACCCCGAGCGGTTTTTTCTGCCGGGCCGACCGCATAAAGTCGCTCACCCACGGCAAGCCGGGGTCGGTCTCGAGCGCGGGACAAGTGTAGCCCTTGACGTCGATCAGCCTGGCATTGAGGCCGCGCCTGGACAGGACGCCGAGGAGTTCGCGGCGGATCTTGGCGAACGTTTCGCCGGGGAGGGTGCGCCGGTCGAGATCGGCCTGGCAATGGTCGGGGACGATGTTCGGCTGCGAGCCGCCACGGATGGTGCCGGTGTTAATCGTGGCGTGACCAAGCAGCGGATGGTGGCGTTTGCGGAGCAGGGCGGCGTAGTCGGTCTCGATCGCGTCGATGCACTTGGCCAACGCATGGACGGCGTTGCGGCCCAGCTCGGGGCGTGCGCCGTGGGCGGCCTTGCCGGTGGCGGTGAGGCGCAGCCAGAGGTCGCCCTTGTGCGCGGTGACGACTTTGCAGCGGGTCGGCTCGCCAACGAGCGCGAGGTCGGCTTTCATGCGCAGCTTGGCGAAGGCGCGCGAGCCGGTTTGGTTGCACTCCTCATCCATCAAGCCGACGAAGACGATTTCGGTTTCGCTTGGGCGCTGTCTGCGCCTGGCCACGTTTTCGAGCGCGCGAAACATCGCGGCGACGCTGCCCTTGGTGTCGCACGCGCCTCGGCCGTGCAGCCTGCCGCCCTTTTTGGTAGGACGGTAAAGTTTCGGGTCGTCACCGCCGACGGTATCGAGGTGTGGCGCGAGGAGGATGCGGTGCCGCGCTTGGCCAAGCGGCGAGAGGCGGACGATCAAGTTGTCGCTCCCCGGCGCGACCGGCTGGCGCTCGACGTCGAGCTTGGCCTTGGCGGCGCGCTTGGCCAGGTAATCGGCGACTTTGGCTTCGCCGGCGCGCGGATCGTCCGGCGGCAGGAAGGCGGCATTGACGCTGGGCAGCGCGATCAGGTCGCGCAGGAGCTGGACAGCTTGGCTCACGGCGGGCGTTCTACCCCGAGCCGGTGCCCCGGGCAATCCCGGCGATATGTGGCGGGCGTACTCCCGAATTTTGTTGCATCTGGTGTAACCGGTGGTACTCCGGGTTCGTCAGTCATCCGCCAAATGAAATGTTTCCATTCAACCCAACTGTTCAACCGCCTCGGCGCGTTGATGCTGTTTGCCGTGCCGGCCGGCCTGCTCTTCGCCGCGGAACCCACGAAAACAAAGCCCAACGTGGTGCTGATCGTTTCTGATGACATGGGCTGGAAGGATGTCGGGTTTCACGGCAGCGAGATCCGGACGCCGAACCTCGACCGGCTCGCGGCGGAGGGGGTCGAGCTGGATCGGTTTTATGCCTACCCGA
>QOAX01000250.1 GCA_003972865.1 Verrucomicrobiota bacterium
TCGATCTCGACGGTGACGGCGCGAACAACGCCCACGAGTTTCTCGCCGGCACGAATCCCGGCGACGCAGCCAGCCGGCTGGCGCTTGGCCTGGCGCTTGGCCAAGCGGGTGAACTGCTGGCGGAGTTCACCATGCAGCCGGGCCGCCAATACTTTTTGGAAACGGCCGAGGCGCTTGATGGCGAGTGGGGGTCGATGCCCGGCGACGTGTATCAACCCACCCCGGGCGGTGTTGGCGAAACGATTCGGATTCACATTGGAGGCCGGGAAACCGGCAAAAAACGGTTTTTCAGGGTGCGAGTAATGCGATTGGCAGATTAAGGTTTTGCCGCTAGGCTCCCCGGCCGCGTGGCCCGGGCTGGGTCAAGATTGGATAATTTTTTTATGGATATTCAGGTAGCAGTGCTCTGCGACGCAGCCACGGATTACAAGGGCAAGTTGAACCTGCTGGGCACGTTCAACTCGGTTCACACGCGGGAGCTGCCGGCCAACTACCCGCAGTGCTCGATCGTGCTGCGCGCGGTGTTCAAGCGCGTGGAGGAGGGCTCGCACAAGCTGCGGATCAACTTTGTCGATGAGGACGGCAAGTTTGTCATGCCGAGCATCGAGCTGCCGTTCGAGGTGAGCGTGCCGGAGAACGACAGTTTTGCGTACCGGAATTTCATCCTAAACATCCAGCGGCTGAAGTTTGAGAAGTTCGGCCAGCACGCCGTGGACATCGCGATCGACGGCCGGCAGGAGGCCAGCATCCCGCTGGAGGTGAAACAGATCCTCGGACAAGGCAAGGAGGATGCAGACTCCTGAGATGGAGCCGAACAGAGAAGGCGAATGCCGCGCTTGGCCGGGCGAAACCGGCCGGCCGGAAAGGCAAACTTTACCACATGAATAAACGACTACTCAACTTGGCCGTGGCCTTGGCAGCTTTGGCTGCCCCGCGGCTGGCCAACGGCATAGACCTCATCAAGGAGGGCGCTGTTTTCAAGTACCACAAGGGCACCAAGGAGGCCTCCTCCCCGCGCACGGCGTGGACCAAAGTTGATTTCGACAACTCCTCCTGGTCGCGCGGGAAGACCCCGTTTTTCAACAACGAGAAAACCAACGGCGGCACCGAACTGGGTGACATGCAGAACAAATATTCAACCGTGTTCTTGAGCCGGAAATTTCGCGTGACCGACCCCTCCGTGCTGGGGGTGGGCACGCTTAAAGTCAAGGCGGATGACGGCTTCGTGGCGTGGCTCAACGGGGTGGAGATCGCCAGCCTTCACAAGCCCACATCAACGCTCCGGTACAGTTCTCAGGCAACCAAGTCCAATCGCGAGCCGATCAACTGGCACGTGACCTCGTTGCACAACATGAGCGAAACGGCGGAGAAAGGCTGGAACGTGTTGTCGGTCATGCTGCTTAATTTCCGGAAGTCCAACAGCGATGCCTACCTCGACGTGCGGCTCAGCGCCAAGGAGCGGGAATTCGTGCCGCCCGAGGTTGTGTCCATCTCCCCCGAGCCGGGCGAGGTCACCGAGTTGAGCGCGATCACCGTCACCTTCAGCGAGCCGATGTCCGGCGTGGATGTGGATGACCTGATGGTCAACGACTACCCGGCGACGGAACTGACAGAGAAAGCCAACACGTTCACATTCCGGTTCGACCAACCGGCCAACGGGAGGATTAATGTCTGGTGGGCGCCGAGCCACGGCATCGGCGACCAGGCGTCTCCGCCGAATAAGTTTGCCCCCGAGGGAAGCACGGGAATTCAAAAAGCCACCTGGAGCTACGAGCTGCTCGACCTCGTGCCGCCGCGCTTGGCCAGCCGCCTGCCGCTCGCCGGCATGGCGCGCCAGTTCAGCCAGGTGGAGCTGTGGTTCGACGAGCCGGTGCAGGGCATCGACGCGACCGACCTCATGGCCAACGGCCTCACGGCCAAGGCGGTGAGCGGCCACGGTGCCGGGCCGTATATGTTTGAGTTCGACGAGTCGGCGCTTGGCCAAGTGGAACTGACCTGGGCGGACGACCACGGCATCACCGATTTCAACAGGGCACCCAACCCGTTCCTTGGCCAAGCCTGGTCGGTGCAGGTTGACCCGGCCCACTCCCCCGGCGACGTGGTGATCAGCGAGTTCAGCGCCGCCTCCACCCGGGCGTACAAGCGCGTGGACGGAGACTGGATCGAGCTGCACAACCGCGGCGACGCCACAGTGAGCCTCGCGGGCTGGTCGTTGACGGACGACCGGGCCAACTTGGCCAAGTGGCTTCTCCCCGACCTCTCGATCGGCGCCGGCAAACGGCTCGTCATCTTTGCCACCGGCGAGGACATCCGCAACAAGAGCACCTCCAAGCCGTCGCACACCAACTTCAAGCTCAACCCCAACGGCGAGTACCTCGCGTTGTGCAGCCCGGAAGCGCCGCGGCGCGCCGTGTCGGCGATCCAGTTTCCGGAGCAGGCTGCCAGCGTCAGCTACGGCCTCAACAAAAACGACGAATGGGTCTATTTCTCGAAGCCGACGCCGGGCGCGGCCAACAGCACCGCCACCGTTTCCAGCCGCGTGAGCCCGGTGCATTTCAGTTTGCCGCGCGGTTTTTATGAGAGGAAGGCGGTTTACCTCACCCTAACGACCGACACACCCGGTGCGAAAATCCGTTACACGACCAACGGGGATACCCCGGGCTGCTGCGGCAACGGGAATTACGAGACCGTTGGAAAAGTTTACACCGGGGCGATCCGGATCGCCAAGACGAGCATCATTCGAGCGATCGCCTACAAGGGAGGCATGCTGCCCTCGAAGGTAAAAACGAACACCTACTTTTATGGCCTGTCAGCAAACAGGAAGCGCATCCCTGCCCTGTCGCTGGTGACCGACGACCGGCACCTCTGGGGCTCGAAGGGCATCCAGAAACAGCCCAACGCCACTCGGCACGGCATCGCCTGGGAGCGCCCGGTATCAACCGAGTTGATCCGTCCCGATGACAACGGCGGCTTCGCGGTGGACTGCGGCATCCGCATCCAGGGCGGCGGCTACGTGCGTCCACGCTACAATCCCAACTCCCGTTTGCCGTTCAGCAAATACTCGTTCCGGCTGTACTTCCGCGGCGACTACGGGGCGGGACGGCTGGAGTACCCGTTGTTCGGCGACATCCCGGTGCAGTCGTTCGACCGCATTGTGCTGCGGGCCGGCATGAACGATCACACCAACCCGTTCATCAAGGACGAGTGGGCACGGCGGCTCTGCTCGAACGTCGGCCAGGTGTGTCCCCGCGGTAACTTTGTGAACCTGTTCATCAACGGCCAGTACAAGGGCTACTACAACCCTTGTGAACGCATCGACACGAAGTTCCTCGCCGACTGGTACCAGACGGATGAAAACTATGATCTGATCGCGCAGTTCAACGAGGTCCAAGCCGGCACTGTCACCAGCTGGCGCAAGATGCTCAACTACGTCAACCGATACGACATGAACGACCCGGAACATTTCCAGGTGGTCGAGAAGCAGTTGGACATGCCGGCGATGGCCGACTACCTCCTGCCGTTGATTTACGCCGCCAACGACGATTGGCCGCACAACAACTGGCGCGCCGCCCGCCACAAGCCGGACGGCCTGTTCCGCTTCATCAACTGGGATGCCGAGTGGACCTTCAGCAAAAGCACCAGCCACAACACCATCAAGAACCAGCTCTCGAACACAAATCCTCCCTGGGGCAACGCGGATGTTGCCAAGCTCTTCAATGGGCTAAAGGTCAGTTCCGAGTACCAGATGATTTTTGCGGACCGGGTTCACAAACATTTCTACAACGGCGGCGGACTGACCGACCCAGAGATCAGGCGCGTCTTCGATGAGCTGTATAACACCGTGCGGGGCACGATCCCTGTCAGCAAAAGCTGGGGAACCAACTGGATCCGGAGGCGGCGCTCGCCCGTGTTGCAGCACCTGAAGGAGGCCAATCTGGCCGCCTCTGATTATGCACCCAAGTTTAATCAGTTCGGTGGCACAGTGCCCGAAGGGTTCAAACTCAAACTAAGCGCCTCCCGCGGCGATGTTTACTACACAACCGACGAATCCGACCCGCGTGTCCGTTTCGCCGGCTCGATCTCGGCCTCGGCAAAAAAGTACGACTCAGCGAAAGGGGTCATCCTTAACGACGGCACACACGTCAAGGCGCGCACAATGACTGCCGGCAAATGGAGTGCCCTGACGGAGGCCTCGTTCATGGTCGGGGGCGGCGACGTGCCGGTGAGAATCACCGAGATCATGTACAACCCGCAGGGCGGCGACGCATTTGAGTACATCGAGCTGCAGAACGTCGGCGACACCGAGGAGGATCTGTCCGGCTTCTCCTTTGAAGGCATCACCTTCCGGTTTGCCGAGAACAGCCCGCCGCTGGCCGCCGGTGCTTACCTGTTGCTGGTCAACGACGCCAATGTGCAAGCGTTCCGCGCGCGCTATCCCGGCGTGCGGGTTAGCGGCTTGTACGAGGGCAGACTCTCCAACAAGGGTGAGCGGCTGGCCCTGGTCGATCGCAACGGCGAGACGGTGCTCTCGGTGGACTACGATGACGGCGGCGCTTGGCCAAGCGAGCCCGATGGCGACGGCTACTCGCTCGTGTTTAGCCAACCGGAGGGCGACCCCGACTCGCCGGCCAACTGGCGTGCCAGCCTGGCCAAGGGCGGCACCCCCGGCCGGCCAAGCCCAAGCGGCCCGCAGCCGTTGGTCATCCTCAACGAGGTGCTCGCGGAGAATGTCGCCTCGGTGCAGAACGGCGCCACCTTCCCCGACTACGTGGAGCTGAAAAACGTCGCCGGAACCAGCGTGTACCTGCAAAACTGGAGCCTGAGCGACAACCCGGCCAAGCCCCGGAAATTCAATTTCCCGGCCGGCACCGTGATCCCGTCCAACGGCTACCTCGTGGTGTGGCTGGATGACGCCGCGGAGGCGCCCGGGCTGCACGCCGGCTTCGCGCTGGACAACGACGGCGACACCATTGCGCTGTTCAACCCGGAAGGGGAACGCATCGACGTGCTGGGCTTCGGCCTGCAGATGGCCGACCACTCGATCGGGCGCGGCAGCGACGGCGCCGACTGGACACTCAACCGGCCCACCCCCGGCAAGGCGAACAAGTCCGCGCCGGTCGCCGACCTGAAGAATCTCAAGCTCAACGAGTTCGTAGCCGCTGCGCCGCCGGGGGGTGATGACTGGATCGAGCTTTACAACACGGACAGCCAGCCGGCGGCGCTTTTTGGCCTGGCATGGGAGGTCGGTTTGGCCAGGTTCACCTATCGCAATCTCTCCTACATCGCGCCTGGCAGTTATCAAGTGTTCAGGGCTGACGAAAATCCCGGCGTGCGGCATCTCGACTTCCGGCTGCCGGCCGCCGGCGGCACCATCCTGCTGCGCGACACCAACGGCGCGGAACTCGACGACTTGAGCTATCGCACGCAAAAGGACGGCGAGTCGCGCGGCCGCTACCCGAACGGCACCGGATCGTGGACCACCTTTAACACCACCATCAGCCCGGGCCAGGCCAACTACCTGCCCAAGGCCGATGGGTTGCAGCTCAGCGAGATTCTCGCGATCAACGACACGGCCGTCATCGACCCACTGGGCCGGACCAGCGACTGGGTCGAGATCTGGAACAACTCCACGACGTCCATCGACCTCACCGGCATGAGCCTGGGAATCGACAGGCTCGAGCCCGGACAATGGGTCTTCCCTGAGGGCGCCAGGCTCCGCGCCAAGGGCCGTCTGGTTGTTTGGTGCAACGGCTCACGCGACCCCGGGCTTGGCCCGGCGGATTACCTGAACACCGGCCACTCGCTCAATGGCACGCACGGCACTGTGTACCTGTTCAACGCCGTGGAACAAATCATCGACAGGGTGAGCTACGGTTTCCAGGTGCCAGACCTCCCCATCGGTCGCGACAGAAACGGCGACTGGACACTGCTCAGTTCAATCTCGCCCGGCAGGGAGAACAAGCCGCCCGCGTTGCTGGCCACCACTTCCCGCCTTGTCATCAATGAGTGGATGGCCAACGACAGGAATGGCGACTGGATCGAGTTGCACAATCCCCAGGCCATGCCGATCAGGCTGGACGGGCTTTTCCTGACCGACGACATCAGCTCGATCGGCCGCACCCAGTTTGAGATTCCGGAACTGAATTTCATCGACGCAAGTGGTTTCGTCAAGTGGATCGCCGACGCCGACTTGGCAAAGGGCGGTGACCATGTGAACTTCAGCCTGGCCAGCCTCGGCGAGCCGATCGCCCTCTACAGCCGGACAAGGCCAAATTTCACCCAGTTGCTGGTGGACAAAGTCGAGATTTCGCAGACGGCCCCCGGCGTATCGGAGGGACGACTGCCCGACGGCGCCTCGCGCATCACAATGTTTCCCGACACGCCCACTCCCGGCAAATCCAATTATCTGCCGGTGGAAAACGTGGTCATCAACGAGGCGCTCACCCACACCGACCCGCCCCTCGAGGACGCCATCGAGTTGCTCAATCTCTCCGACAACCCGGTCGACATTGGCAACTGGTGGCTCAGCAACTCGGAATCGAACCTGAAAAAATTCCAGCTCCCGCCAGGCACCACGCTGCCGGCACGCGGCTTGGCGGCCTTTTACGAGAGCCAGTTCAACCCGGCGCCGGGAGCGGAACACAGCTTTGCGCTCAACTCCGCCCGCGGCGAAAGGATCATCGTCTCCCAAGCGGACGGTTCCGGTCGATTGACCGGCTACCGCGCCATTGCCGAGTTTGGCGCGGCGGAAAATGGCGTCTCCTTTGGCCGGATGAAAACCAGCATCGGCGACCAGTTCGTCACCCTGGCCAGGCCGACGTTTGGTGTGGACAACCCCTCCTCCGTGTCAGCCTTCCGCAAGGGCGGCGGCGCTGCCAACGCCACGGCGAAGGTCGGCCCGGTGGTCATCCACGAGATCATGTACCACCCTGCCCCGATGCCCCACGGTGCCGGCACGCCGGATGATGAGTTTATCGAGCTGCGCAACATTACCAACACGACCGTGCCGCTGTACGATCCGTTGCACCCGGAAAACACATGGCTGATCGATGGTGGCGCGAAATTTGAGTTTCCGCGCAACTTCCAGTTGCCGCCCGGCAGCTACGCGGTTGTGATCGAGTTCGACCCGGCGAAGAACCCGGACAAAGCCAAGCGCCTGGCCAAGCGCTACGGCATCCCGGAGGGCGTGCCAATCCTTGGCCCGTTGCGCGGACGGTTGGCCAACCGCGGCGACACCCTGAGCCTGTACAAGCCTGATCCGCCGCAGGGCCTGCAGCACGCCAACGCTGGTTTCGTGCCGTACATTCTCGTGGATCAAGTCACCTTCAGCGACACCGTGCCTTGGCCAAGCGATGCCGACGGCCTGGGCGCCACGCTGCAACGCACTTCCGGCACGGTGTTCGCCAACGACCCGGTCAACTGGAAGGCGGCCGCGCCGAATCCCGGCCGCGCCAACCGCTCGACCGAGATTACCGACACCGACCTCGACGGCATGCCGGACGAGTGGGAGACCACCTTTGGCTTTGATCCCAGTGACGACGCTGACGCGGTCGGGGATGCCGACGGCGACGGCCTGAGCAACCTCGGCGAATACCTCGCCGGCACCGATCCCGGAGACGCCGCAAGCGCGTTGCGGCTGTCCGCCGACCGCTTGGCCAACGGCAAATTAAGCCTGGTATTCGAGGCGTTGCCGGGCCGGTTGTTCGAGATCCAGTCCACCCCGGCGCTTGGCCTTGCGGCGTGGAAATCGATACTGGAGGTCGATGTGAAAACCGGCGGGCCGCAGCAAGTCGAGGTTGACCTTCGAGCCGCCGAGACCCAGTTTTTCCGGCTGCTCCTCGTGGAGTAACCAATGGAAAACGCGCTCTCCAACGCCGCCAGCCAGACCCACTTCACCTCGCTCGACTGGGTAATTGTCGCGGTGTATCTGGCCTTGTCCGTCGGCATTGCTTTTTTCGTCAAGAGATACGCCGGCAACATGACGAACTTCGTCAGCGCCGGGCGCGCAGTGGGCACATGGCTGGGCATCGCCACGCTGACCGGCACCGAGATGGGCCTCATCACGGTGATGTACAGCGCGCAAAAAGGATTCACAGCCGGCTTCGCGGCATTCCACATCGGGGTCATCGCCGGCGTGGTGGCGTTGCTCATCGGCCTGACCGGCTTCATCGTCGTGCGACTGCGCGAGCACAAGGTGCTGACGATCCCCGAGTATTACGAGAAACGTTACGGCCGCCGCACTCGCATCCTCGGCGGCATCATGTTGGTGTTTGGCGGGCTGCTGAACATGGGCCTGTTTCTAAAGGTGGGCGCGATGTTCATCGTCGGCATCACCGGCATGGATCCCGACGGCAACGCGCTCAAAATCGTGATGGTCGTGCTGCTCGCGCTGGTGCTCGTTTACACGGTCATCGGCGGGATGATCTCGGTGGTGATCACCGACTACATCCAGTTTGTCGTCCTGTCGGCCGGCATCCTCGTGGCCGGCTGGCTGGCGATCGAGAGTGTCGCTGTTGCAGAAGTTTTATACGTTACAGGCGATACGTTGCCAGATGGCAAGGTGGTTGGTGACGTAAAAACAGCAGCTGTGGCTGGGTGGGACAATCTTTTCGAGACGGTCCGCACCCACAAGGGCGAGGCCGGCTTCAACCCGGTCGCAGCCGACAGCAGTTTTGGCTTTGAGTACGTCGCGTGGATGTTTTTCCTCGGCATCGTGAACTGCGCGCTTTGGCCGACGGCCGTCGCCCGCGCCCTGGCCATGGAAAGCACCACCGCGCTCAAGCGGCAGTACACGTGGTCGTCCATCTCGTTCGCCATCCGGATGATTATCCCGAACCTGCTTGGCGTCTGCGCGTTTGTGTTCGTGATAACCAAGGCCCCGGACTTGCAGCAGCTTTTCTCCCCGGCGGACGCCGACGCCAAGGCGGTGGACAATCTCTACGCCATGCCGATCTTCCTCGGGCGTATCCTTCCGGCGGGACTCATCGGGCTGATCACCGCCGCGATGATTGCCGCCTTCATGTCCACGCATGACGGCTACCTGCTCTGCTGGAGCTCGGTGATCACGCAGGACATCATCGCGCCGCTGTTCAAGGAACGGCTCGACAACCCGACCCGCATCAAGATCACCCGAATTCTCATCGTGCTCATCGGCCTTTACATCCTCTACTGGGGGCTGTTCTACACCGGCGAGGAGGATATTTGGGACTACATGGCGGTGACCGGCGCGATCTATTTCACCGGGGCGTTTTCGTTGCTGGTCGGAGGACTTTACTGGCACCGGGCCAGCTCGACCGGCGCGGTGCTGGCGCTGCTCGTCGGCGTCACGGCCGTGATTGGCCTAGGCCCGGTACAGCAAGCCGTTCACAACTGGATTCCGGGAAGCATCGCTGAACAAACAATCACCGCCACCTACGAGAAGACGATCGAGTTTGAGGCGTTCAAGGAACCGGATGAGGTGGAGGAATCCTCAGTCCGTGACATAGTCGTCGATTTCGTGATGACACCATTCGAGCAGGCCAAGCCGTGGAGGTTCAACGGGCTCAAAAGCTGGACGGCCGTGGTGCAAAACGCGGCTGGCCAAACGCAGGCTGTTGAAATACGAACCAGCGATCCGGATGCTGTCACGGTTAGCGCCTGGCCGGAAGACTTCGAGCCACAGGTCGGTGACACGGTGTCCTTTTACAAGCCGCTCTCCGGCGCACGAGTCGGGTTGATGACAATCGGTTTCACGCTGTTTGTGTTCATCCTCGGCTCACTGTTTTTCCCGGACCGTAAACCAAGGGAGGCCTCCGATGAGTGACGAACCCATTCAACCCACCGACTCCGGCGCACCGCCAGTATTGCCGCCAGTATTGCCGCCAGTATTGCCGCCACCCGTCGTGGCTCCCCCGCCACCGCCCAGGCCGGTCACACCCGCATGGGTGTTCACCCTGCTCAAGACGGTGCTCGCCGCGCTTGTCGTTGTGGTGGTTACGGCCGGGTTGATCCTCCTGTTCGTGAAAACCGGCTGGGAAGGCGTCTGGAAAGTGACCCTGATTGGCACCTGCGGACTGTTTGCAGTGATGTCAGTGCTGGTTATCGTGGGCGGCGCGCTGGACATCCGCAAACTGCTCCGCCGACTCCGCGAACGGGAGGCCTCCGGCGAATCCGACCCCGCCGACTGACCGTTCTTTTGTTTTTACATCCGCCCGACCGGGGCTAACTTTCCCCCAGCAGCAATGGAGTTAAACATCGAGACATATCGGCGGGAGATCGACGCGGCGATGCAGTCGTACGACCGCCACGTCGTCTGCGTCTTCAAGACGCCTGACGACTGTCTCGAGGCGATCGAGCGGCTCATGCTTAAGGCGATCAAGGCCTACGAGAATCGTGCCGAGGGCATGCGCCACGGCATCGCGCTCGACAAGGAAATCACCATCATGCTCAGCCAGAGCGAGAGTGACCCGCCACTCTGCGGCATCTATTTCAACCTCCACACGCCGTACAGCCGCGAGCATGGCGGACGCAACATCCTGAAAACCGAAGCCAAGGCCGAGGTGAACCCGCCGGACTAGGCACCGTTCACTTCAGCTTGGCCTCGTCGCCCATCCAAATCTCCCCCTCGACAATGTCCGCCACCGTGTAGGTGTCCCACGCCGGCCCCGACACGCGCACTTGGCCCACCTTTTTCCCGAGCCGATAAATGGCGAATTGCTGGCCGATCAACGGCAGCCCCTGCAGCCCGAAATCGAGCACCACGAAGTTGAGTCGGGGATTCGTGCGCACCACCTTGCCCTCCACCCGGAACGCCGCCGCGGTGACGATCGTCCCGCTGCCCGGCTTGGCAAAGGGCTTGGGGGTGCCACCCCATTGGCCCGGCAGGGTGCATCCCGCCAGGCCAAGCGCCACAAACGCTGTCACCCACTTTAGCACACCCGCAGGATAACGCTTGGCCAAGCTCGTACCACGAAAAACAGTTCCGCCTTCGCGGTGGCCAGGCGCTTTGCTACGCTTGGCCAAGCGAAACAAACCATGAGCGACACACCCATTCTTGAGATTTGCATCGACTCGGTGGCCTCGGCCATTGCGGCGGAACTAGGCGGCGCGGCGCGCGTCGAGCTGTGCCAAAACCTGTTCGAGGGCGGCACCACGCCCAGCCTGGGCACGGTGTACCACGCGCTGCAGCGGGTCGGCATCAAGGTCAACGTCATCATCCGGCCGCGCGGCGGCGACTTCCTCTACTCCGACGACGAGTTCGCCGTGATACAGCACGACATCGTCGCGCTCAAGGAAATGGGCATCAACGGCGTGGTCATCGGCCTGCTCAACGCCGACGGCACCATCGACACCCGGCGCTCCCGCCAATTGATCGAACTCGCCCGGCCGCTCGAGGTGACCTACCACCGCGCGTTCGACGTCACCGCCGATCCGTTCCGCAGCCTCGACGACCTGATGAGACTCGGCGTTGAGCGGCTGCTCACCTCCGGGCAGGAGCCATCGGTGCTCGAGGGGGTGGAGTTGATCGCCGAGTTGGTGAAACGCGCCGGGGACGACATCATCATCATGCCCGGCGCCGGCATCACCGAGAAAAACCTGCCGCGCATCATGCGCGAAACCGGTGCCAGGGAATATCACCTGACCGGCAGCGCGCCGGTGCTGAGTAAAATGGAGTTCCGCAACGAACGCTGCTTCATGGGCAAGGCGCTCTACCCGCCCGAGTTCTCGCTGAAAGTCACCGACGCCGACAAGATTCGCAACTGCGTCCAGCTGCTGACCAGCGGAGAATAAACTTGGCCAAGCGCTCGGCTACATCTTGGACCTTGCCTTGTCGAGAATCTTGCGCTCGCGCTCGGTCAGGCTGTGGATGCCCTGTTTGGAAATCTTGTCGAGAATCGGATCCACCTCGCGGCTCATGAAATCCCCCCCGGCCACCTCGGCGGCATCGACCACCTTCGGCTTGCGCCAGCTGCGGCGGCGCGTGGCCGTCGAGCCCGCAGCCGAGTCGCCCGAGACGAACCGAATTCTGGGCATGCCGGGCAAAAACCGCATCAATCCGCCATTCCGCACCAATATCGCCACATAAAATGCCCCGTACAACAATCCACCCAGATGCGCCGCGTGCGCCACTTGATCCCTGGCTTCATGTTGAATCGCCGACAAGATCCACAACGACGAAAACACCACGCTCCCCCAAAAAATCCAATTCCATTTCATCCGAATTGGCAGAACAAAAAACACAAGAAAGTAGACCTCCTGCCGCGGATGGAGCCGGGCCAACGCACCCATGACACCCATCACCGCCCCGCTGGCCCCGATGATCGGGCCGGCGAATAAATCCGGTGCCAACAGCCCTAAACCAAACTGCAGGAATGCCCCCGCGATGCCGCTGGTGAGATAAAGGGCGATCATCTCCCGCCGCCCAATCTCCCGCTCAAGCCATCGGCCAAGGAAGAACAGCATGAGCATGTTCATGAACAAATGCCACGTGTCGCCGTGCAAAAACTGGTATGTGATCAAATGAACCGGGGTCAGCCAACTCAACTCTGACGTGTCCAAAATGCCCCAGGCAAAAATGCCTTCGTACTTCGGATCGATCAGCAGTTGCAGCAGGTACACCACGACGTTGATGGTCAGCAGAATGGCCCATCCTGACCACGGCTGCTGCATCGGCGACGAGCGGAAGAGCGGTTCCTCCGGTCTCATGTAGGGACGATCATCAAGCATCGACAATCGTCAGCCTAACACACACGACAGCCCCGGCCAATCATATCGCTTGGCCAAGGCGGCGGATACCCTCGCGGATGTCGGCCTCGGGCGCCGCGCCGAAGCTCAGGCGCATCTCGTGGCTTGACTTGGCCCGCGTCGGGTCATCGACGTAGCACAGACCACCCGGCACGTAGAGCACGTTGCGATCGAGCACTTGCTTGAAGAAGCGCGACTTCATCCCGGTGTTCACTTTTCGCGGCAACGCCGCCCAGACGTTCAGGCCGCCCTCCGGCCGCTCCCACTGCACGGACCCAGGGAAATACTCGACGATCGCGTCGGTCATCGCCTTGGCCTTCGCGCGGTAACGCCGCTGCACCCTGGCCAGGTTTTTCTCGTACAGGCCGGAGGCGAGCGCGCGGCTGACGAGTTGCTGGGTCAGGTGGCTCGTGCCGAAATCGTGGTTGCCCTTTATCCGCAGCACCGGCGTCAGCAGTTCACCCGGCAAAATGCCAAACCCCACGCGCACGCCGGTGGCGAACGGTTTGCTGTACGTGCCGGTGTAGATCACGCGATCCGCCGCGCCCTTGACCGCCAGCGCCGACGCCGACGGCGTGCCGGCAAATCCCAGTTCGCGATAGGCGGCGTCCTCCATCAGGTAAATCGGATGACCAGCCGCGCGCTCGTAGCGGCGCAGCAACTCGAGCGCGCCCGCCTTCACCCGCAGGCTGGTCGAGCGGCTGGTTGGGTTTTGATGATACGAAACGAGATACAGTATTTTCAGCCGGGGCAGACTGCCGTCACGCCTGAGCGACTCGAGCACCTGCTCGAGATGCCCGAGATCGATGCCGTCGCGATTTATCCGCACACCGCGCCCAGCGACACCGCGGCTCTGCATGATGCCGAGGTAAACAAAATACGTCGGGTCTTCCACCAGCACGATGTCGCCCGGGTCGCACAACGCCTCCGTGGCCATGTAAAGGAATTGCTGCGAGCCGTGGGTGATGACCGTGCGCTTGGCCTCGTAGCTCGCCGCCTGGCCTCGGGGATTACCGTCGAGCTGCCGGATGCGCCTGGCCGTCAGGTTTCGGAGCTTGGCATCGCCCGCCGTCGAGCCGTACTGCAGCGCCGCCTGGCCAAGCGCTGTGTCACCGAGCAGCTCGTTGAGCAGCCGCCGGCTCCCCGCCACCGGCAGCGTCGCGTTGTCGGTGAAACCTGCCGCAAGCGAAATCAGCCTGGGGCGTTCCAGCTTGATCCGCATCAGCCACGAGATCGGCGGCTCCGCCGTGCGCCGCGCCATCGCCGAGAGGGCGCTTGGTTTTGAAATTATACCCGCCATTTGAAATCAGAGTTTGCCCAACTCGCGCCGCAACTTCAACGCCTCGCCGACGAGCCCGTCGATGCCCTCGCGCACCACGTCCCACGCCGGCAGGTCGAGCCGTTGCTGCACCGATTCCTTTTCGCGCTGAAACTCATCGCCGGATAACAACCGGCCATTGATGGCCACGCCGATAAAGCGGCACGGGTGGTGCAGATTGGCCACGGAGAAAAACGCCTGCACGACCTGCTCGAGCGGCGGCAGCCGCATCGGCTCGAGCCCGACGATCTCCGTCCGGCCCGCCTCGTAGCACAGCACCAGGCCGTCCGGCAGGCAGCCGTGCAGCAGGCCCATCGTCACGCCGGAGTAACGCGGGTTGGCCAAACTGCCCTGCCCCTCGACGACCATCGCCTCGTGGCCTTGGGCCGCCAAGACCAGTCGCTCGGTCGCGCCGCCGATGAAGTCCGACACCACCGAGTCCACCGCGCAGCCGTCGCCCTCGATCAGCATCCCGGTCTGGCCGGTGGCAACGAACTTCGTGTCGCAACCGGCCCTAGCCAAACCGCGCGCCAACTCGACGCTCACGAGCATTTTGCCAACGCAACTGTCGTTGCCGACCGTGTGCAGCCGCAGACACTTCGGGTCGAACACCTCGAAGCGGGCGACGTCGCGCTCACTGTTTTTGCGCAGGTCGGTCAGCGTCGCGCCGCTGCGCCTGGCCAAGCGCACGAACTCGTCGTCGTCGCCCAGGAAAAAATGCATGCCAGACTCAACATCCATCCCGCGCTCGATCGCCTCGCGGATCACGCCGCGCATCCCCCCGGTGAGCACGCCGCCGGCCGGGGCGATGCCGATGATCAGCGTGTCGGCCTCCGGCGCTTGGCCAAGCGAGGCACAAACCGGGATGTCGCCGCCAACGCCGAGCAGCGCCCCGGCGGTTTGGCCAGCCTGCGTCGAGTCGATGAGGCCGACGACCTGTCCGTGCCCGTAGCGGATGACGCCGGTCGCGGTCTTGGCGGAGAGCGGCGTGGTGCGACCCTCGGTGAGCAGAAGAATGCGCCGGCTGTCGTCGCGGGGCCGGCTCATTGCCAGGCGATTTCCCCGGCGACGATCGTCATGACATTGCGTCCCTTGAGCGTCCAGTCGTAAAACGGATTGTTGACCGCCTTGCTGGCGGTGTCCTCGCGGCGAAACACCCACTCGGCGTCGGGGTCGAACACGGTCACGTCCGCTACGGCGCCGACGCCGAGCGAGCCTCGGTCGAGGTGGATCAGCTTCGCCGGCGCGACCGTCAACCGCTCGATCACGTCGCTGAGCGGCATGCGGCCGCTGTGATAAAGCTGCATCAGCGACACCGCCAGCTCGTTCTCCAGGCCGGTAACGCCGAATGGCGCGTTGGCAAACTCGACCTCCTTTTCGTAGTCGCAGTGCGGTGCGTGGTCGCTCGAGATGATTTCCAGCGTGCCGTCGGCGACGCCCTCGATCACCGCCTCGCGATCGGCGGCGGAGCGGAGCGGCGGGTTCATTTTGAAATTCGTGTCGTACTTCGGCCAAGCGGGCCGATCGCCGTTGCCCACGCAAAAAACACCCCTGCCATCGTCGGGCCAAAACTTGTCGCTGCCGGCGACAGCCGAGTCGGTCAGTGTGAAATGATGCGGGCAGGCCTCGCCGGAGATCGGCACGCCGCGCGACTTGGCCTCGCGAATGAGCCGCACACTCCCGGCGGCGGTCATGTGCTGGCAGTGGACGTGCGTGCCGGTTTTTTCGGCGAGCAAAATGTCGCGCGCAACGATCATCTCCTCGCCCGCGCTTGGCCAGCCGGGCAGGCCGAGCGTGTTGTTCCAGTAGCCCTCGTGCATCACGCCCGCGCCGACGAGTGAGTAGTCCTGGCAATGATCCATCACCGGCAGGTTGAACATCGTGGCGTACTCCATCGCGCGCCGCATCAGGTCGTTGTTCTGCACGCAATGCCCGTCGTCGGTGATGGCGACCACGCCGGCGTTTTTCAGCGAACCGATCGGCGCGAGTTCCTCGCCGGCGAAGCCCTTGGTGATCGTGCCGGTGGTGAGCACGTTGACCCTGGCCAAGCGCTCGGCGCTGTCCTGAATCAGTGCCACCGTGCTGGGATTGTCGATCGGTGGGCTGGTGTTGGGCATGCAGACGACGGTGGTGAAACCGCCCCTCGCCGCCGCCGCCGCGCCGGTGCCGATGGTCTCCTTGGCCGTCTGGCCCGGCTCGCGAAAGTGAACGTGAATATCGATCAACCCCGGGCAGACAACTTTGCCGATGGCGTCGATCTCCGGCGTGCCTTCCGGCGCCTGGCCAGGCGCATCGGCGCCGATGGCGGCCACTTTCCCGTCGGTAAGCAACAGGTCGGCGCTTTCATCCCGTCCATTGGCGGGGTCGATCAGGCGTCCTCCCTTGAGCAGCAAAGAACTCACGGGCGCACAGGCTAAAGAAGGCGGATTGACAACGCAAGCCGGGTTGGTACGGTGCGCGCGGTCGCGGGTGTAGTTCAATGGTAGAACGGAAGCCTTCCAAGCTTCACACGTGGGTTCGATTCCCATCGCCCGCTCCAACTCCCCCCCCAGTTTCGACTTCAACCCGTTCAACGCCAATCGCCCACCAAAACGGCGGCGGCTCACTCCGATGAACCCCAAAAAATGTTCGACCAACAATTGTTCGTTGAGTAGCATCTGTGCACGTATGAAACCCCTAACACTTTCACTCTCATTCTTTATGGCCTTCTCGTCGCAAGCTGCCGACAAGCCGGCCCACTCCGCCGTCAGCCCGGAGCCGCGCGGCGGTGGCTGGATGAAGCGGTACGAGTCGTTCAACCAGCGCGTGACCAAAGGCAACGTCGATCTGATCTTCATCGGCGACTCGATCACGCACGGCTGGGAAGGCCGGGGCAAGGACGTCTGGGCGAAGTATTATGCCAAGCGCAACGCGGTGAACCTCGGCATCGGCGGCGACCGCACGCAGCACGTCCTGTGGCGACTCGACAACGGCAACATCAAGAACATCAGCCCCAAGCTCGCCGTTGTGATGATCGGCACCAACAATTCCGGGGACGGCCGCAACACCGCCGAAGAGATGATCGACGGAGTAACAGCCGTCATCGACAAGCTCCGCGCCAAGCTGCCCAAGATGGAGATTCTGTTGCTCGATATTTTCCCGCGCGGACAGCGCATCAACGCGCAGCGCGGCAAAATCCTGCAGGTCAACCAGGTGCTGTCGCGTCTTGGCCACCAACCGCACGTGCACTTCCTGCGCATCGGGCAAAATTTCGTCAGCCCCGACGGCAGCATCGCCAAGGACATCATGCCGGACTTCCTCCATCTCACTCCCAAGGGCTACGAGATCTGGGCCAAGTCAATCGAGCCGACGCTGGCCAAGCTGATGGGCGAGTAACCCGGCACCCAGGCGCTTGGCCAAGGAGGCAGCCAATTGACTGAAGCGGCCCAACCGAGTGAGTTCAGCGAAGGGCTCTGGCTGTTTGACTCGCCGCACTTGTGGGCGCTTTTTCTCTGCCTGTTGGCCATCGTCTGCGTGCCGCTCATCGGCCGGTGTCTTTCACTGCAAAACCGGCGGCGCGCCGTCTGGGCGCTGGTGGCGTTCGCCATCGCGCAGGAACTTGTCGACTACGGCAACCGCGCCAGCGTCCGCGGACTCAACCTGGCCCACGACCTGCCGCTGCACATCTGCAACTACGCGCTGGCAATCGCCGCTGTCGGGCTGGCCGCGCGAAACCGCTTTTGCTTCGAGCTCGCCTACCTAGTCGGCTTCACCGCCGTGCTCCAGGCGCTCCTGACGCCCGACCTCACCGATTTCCTCAACCTCACCGAGTACGTCGTCTACTTCATCCACCACGGGCTGATTATTCTGTTTGCCCTGTGGAATGTCGTCGTGGATGGCATGGTCACCCGCCGTGGGGCCGTGTGGCGCACGTTCGCGTTTCTCAACCTGATGATCCTGCCGGTCGCGGTCGTGAACTGGCTGCTCGACGCAAACTACATGTACCTCCGCAAAATACCGAACGTCGACAACCCGTTGGTTTTCGGCGAATGGCCCCGGTACATCGTCAATGTCGAGGTCATCGGACTGCTGCTGCTGATTCTCGCCAACATTCCCATGCGGCTCCTGCGGCGACGCAACGCAAGATGAACCGGCTGTTCACTGCCCCGCTGCTGTTCGCGGCACTGCTAACCGGCCTGACCGCCGAGCCAAACGGCATCGATCACTCCAATCTGCTCGTTTACCGCGACCCATCCGGCGACGAGCACCCCGTCAAGACGCACGCCGACTGGGCCAAGCGGCGGGGGCAAATCGTCGAGGGCATGCAGCAGGCCATGGGGCCGCTGCCAAGCCGCACCGCCCTCCCGCCGCTCGACATGCGTGTCCGCGAGCAAGCCGACGGCGACGGCTTCACGCGGCTGAGCATCGACTTTGTCACCGAGAAAAACGACCGCCTCCCCGCCCTGCTCTATCGGCCCAAGGCCAAGCGCTTGGTCAAGCGAGCAGCCATTCTCGCGCTGCACCCCACTTCGCCGCTCGGCAAGCATCGAGTCACGAAAAAGGGCGGCGTCCCCAACCGCGCCTACGCCTACGAATTGGCCAAGCGCGGCTACGTGGTCATCGCGCCCGACTACCCGCCGTTCGGCGATTACAAATACGATTTCGAGGCGGACGACTACGTTTCCGGCACGATGAAGGGCATCTTCAACCACATGCGCTGCGTGGATTTGCTGCAGTCGCTGCCCGAGGTCGATCCCGGACGCATCGGCGCGATCGGACACTCGCTGGGCGGACACAACGCGATATTCGCCGGCGTGTTCGACACGCGCATCAGGGTCATCGTCTCGAGCTGCGGTTGGACGCCGTTCCACGACTACTACGGCGGCAACATCAGGGGCTGGACCAGCGACCGCTACATGCCGCTGCTCAAGACTCGCTACGGCCTCGACCCCGACCGCGTGCCGTTCGACTTTTACGAGGTCGTCGCTGCGCTCGCCCCGCGCGTGTTCTTTTCGAGTTCGCCCCTTCGGGATTCCAACTTCGACGTGCGCGGCGTGAAGAAGGCCATCCCCAAGGCACGCGAAGTTTACAGGCTGCTTGGCCAAGCGGACGCCCTGCAACTCCGCACGCCCGACTGCGCGCACGACTTCCCCGTTGAAGTCCGCGACGAAGCCTACCGCTTCATCGACCAAGCCCTTGGCCAAGCGGAGAATTGAAGTCTAAAGCAGCTGGGTGATTGGCTCGGCGCCGTGGATGACGCGTTGCACCTCGGGCGGGACGCCGGCCATGGTGCGAAGCGTTCCGGTGTCCAGCACGGTGTCCATGATCGTGGCGTAGAGGTTGGGGATGGTGATGCGGTCGCTGGCCGGCTCGCCGCCGTCGCGGGTTGTGGAGCCAACGACGTGGCCCATCTGCAGTCCACCGCCGTACAGGAGCAGCGGCGCCACGCCGGCCCAGTGCTCCCGGCCGCCCCGGGCGTTCACCTTGGGCGTTCGGCCCATCTCGCCGCAGCAGACGAGCAGGATCTTGTCGCGCAACCCGCGCGCCTCGACGTCCTCGATGAACGCGCTCACCGCGTGGTCGAACGGCGTCCCGACGTAGCCCATGCCCTCGATCATCGTGGCGTTGTTCGCATCGGCGTGCATGTCCCACACGAAGTTGGTGGTGATGGTGATGAAGCCCGCGCCGCGCTCGGCCAGGCGCCGGGCGAGCAGCAGCAGCTTGCCGAGGCTGTTCACGTGCTCGGCGTAGCGCGGGTGGTTGTTCCACTTTTTTCTGATGCGCGAGACGTCCATCAGCCTCGACGTGTCGTAGCGCCCGATCAGTTTTGGGTCTTCGCGCGTGATGTCGAACGCCTCCGACACGCTCCCCGTGAGGGTTTGATAGGCCTGCGACTGGAACCGGTCAAAGCTCTCGGCGATGTCGCTCTCGCCGACGACCCGCCGCCACTGGTCGAGGCGGGCCAACAAATTGCGCCGGTCGTCGAGCCGCGCCGGGTCGATGGTCAACTGCATGTCGCGCTTGAGATTCCCGTCGCCACTCGGGGCGAACGGCGCATAGGCCGAGCCCAGCGGGCCGGTGCTGTCGAACCGGCCCAAGTCCATGAACGCCGGCCCGGCTGAGTCGTCCACCGCGCGCGGGAAGAGCGACAGGTTGCGCGGCATGCCATTGCGCGGATTGTTCGCGCCGGCGACGCGGGCGTAGTGCGAGCCGACGTGCGCCCCGGCCGAGTAGCGCTTGCTGATAATTGGCTTCGAGTCGTGCGCGTTGCTCTCCGTGGTGAACGAGCGCACGATCGAGAATTTGTGCGCCAGCCTGGCCAGGCGCTGCATCGTGCTGCCAAACGTGATGCCCGGAATCGTCGTCGGGATTTCGCCGGTCATCGAGCGGATGCCGGCCGGCGCGCTCATCTTGGGGTCAAACGTCTCGTACTGCGACGGCCCGCCGTGCTGGAACAAGAACACGACGCACTTGTCCCTCGCCAAGCCACCGGCCTTTTTGACGGCCTCCTCCGCCCGGAGCAGGTCCGGCAGCGCCAAGCCACCCAGCCCCAAGCTTCCCACCGAGAGAAACTCGCGCCGGCTCCAATGGTTGGTTCTCAGCCCCAGCATATCCGCGAGTGCCGAAAACCATACACGCGCCCCACATCGGCGCAATCCTTTCCACCCGCCTGGCCATGCGCTTGGCCAATGGGCGCTTGTTCCGGCTTGGTGGCCGCACTACGCTGCCCGAGTCATGGCGTTGCCGGTCATCACCGTGGAGCAGATGCGTCGCTGGGAGGCGGCGACATGGGAGTCCGGCAAGACCGAGGAGGAGGTCATCGCCCAGGTCGGCGAGGTCGTGGCGAACCGTGCAATGGAGCTGACCCGGCCCGGCGACGCCATCCTGCTGCTCGCCGGCAAGGGCCACAACGGCGACGATGTGCGCGCCATGGGCGGGCATCTGCCGGGGCGCGAAGTGAACCTGCTCAGCGTGACCGACCCGGCCAAGACACGCCAAAAACTTCCGCTTGATCTCGATCCCGCCCCGGCGCTCGTTGTCGATGGGCTGTTTGGCATCGGGCTCAACCGGCCGCTCGACGCGGACTGGATGCAGGTGATCGCGCAGGTCAACGCCAAGCGGCTACGCGTGCTCTCTGTGGATACGCCTTCCGGCATCGACGCCGCCACCGGCGAGGTGCAGGGCGCGGCGATTCGCGCCACCGAAACGCTGACGCTCGGCGCTACCAAGCTTGGCCTGCTCAAGCCAAGCGCCTCGGAATTCGTCGGTCGATTGCGGGTGGCGCGGGACATCGGCCTGGCGCCGTGCCGCGAAACGAGTGACCTGCTGCTTGGCCAGGCGGAGGAATTTGGCGGCTTCCCGCCAGCCCGGCCGGCTGGCGGACACAAGGGCACGTTTGGCCACCTCGGCATCATGGCCGGCAGCATCGGCTAC
>QOAX01000247.1 GCA_003972865.1 Verrucomicrobiota bacterium
AAAAAACCAACAACGCCACCGGATATAAGGGCCACATGGGGTGTCTTTCGTTTTTCGCCAGTGATTGACAGCCATTTGGGAAAGTAACCAGCCCGAGAAAGTGAATAGATGTTTCTTCCATACGCATAAATGATCGTATGAAAACTTGCAATCAACCCGGCCACTGCCAGCAGCCCGAGGAATTTTGTTGCAGCCCCCGTTCCAAAAACAACTTCATACCCCTTCAATAGCGGAGCCTCACTCTTGCCAAAGAAATCTGCCCCTTCGCCAATTTCTACGTCGCCAATGCCTACATTAAGGAAAACCACCCCCAGACCGGTGATGATCAGGGTCAACAGTCCGAGTATGATTCCCTTAGGCATGTCCTTTTTGACATCAATCGCCTCCTCGGCGGCGAGTGGGAGTTGCTCAATCGCCAGGTACAGCCATATGGCATAGGGCAGGGCAAGCGCGACCCCTTTGAATCCAAACGGAAACCATCTTGAATTTTCAGGATTTTTAGGTGCGATGTTCAAGGCCAGGTCCAGGTTGAATTTGCCCGTGAACAAGACACCGCCGTAAAAGATAATCAGGATGGCCAAGGCGAGAAGGGTTATCACGACGGTAAACCTAAAGGTTGCCTCTACTCCCCAAATGTTGATGCCAATGAAAACAACATACATGGCGGCCCACCAAACAGGCCGAAACGATTCTGGCGTACCGAAAATTTCAGTCAGAAATGCCCCCATGAAGTAAACCACCACGGCCGTGGTAACCACGTATTCCATGTTTTCAGCCAAGCCAGTCAGGAATCCGCCCCAAACACCCATGGCCGTCCTGCTGAAGGAGTATGCCCCTCCAGTGTGGGGCAGCGCGGTTGACATTTCTGCGATCGAATAACAGAGGCCCAGGTACATCACGGTGACAATGAACATGGCCACCAGGTATCCACCAAAACCGGAATACTGGATCCCGAGGTTCCAACCGGAAAAATCCCCGGATATCACCGCGCCGACTCCCAGTGCCCAGAGCGACCACACACCGGCATAACGCTTTAAGCCACGCTTGGAAAAATATTCAGAATCAACTTTCTCGTAGGTAACAAAACCCTGGCCCGGATCGTTCATAAATTCAGGTAAGCTGCACGAAGCTATGACTGGTGAGCGGACCTGTCATAAACAACACGGCTGCGATTGTTGTGTGTTGTCTCATTTCGATAACATCCTGACTTTGTTTCCCACTGGACTTGCTTGTTATGGCAACAAGTCAATTTTTTCTTGGGAGAAAGCCCATCGATGCGTGAATGGAATATTCGCAGCTGCACCCGGATCCCGCTTCCGGGACCAAAACCATTCCGCCAGCAGGGATAATATTGATCCAACACCCCGGCCGGGTGATCTCCACCAAGTTTTCCTTGTTCATTTCTTGCCCCAAATCGATGAAGCCGGGGTAGTCGCTCAAGCGAGAAAACAACATGGTCGAAGACGCTGATAGTGTTCCGCAATTGCCGCCCACTCCCACTTTACTGGTGGACCATTTCTCCTCGCCTGTTTTCAGGTCGTAGGCACGGGGTTGTTGATAGACAACATCTCCCACAATCACAGGGTGCCGCCGATGCGCCCCGTGATTGTCATTCTCCCAACCGTGCTCTCGATCCCACATCAGTTTGCCGGATTTGGCGTCTATTGCTCTAAGATCGAACGACTTGGTGGAAGAACGCAGCAACATCAGGATATCTTCCTTGTAGGTGGAAAAGAACACGGGAGTCCTTTGTTCAAATTGCATGCCTTTCTCCCAGACCGGCTTCCCTGTTTTCACATCCAAGGCAACAAGATATAACGCCATCCACTCCTTGCCTCCGCTTAATCTACGTGACTTGTCCTGAAGGACCTTTGGGTTTCTGTTTTCAACGAAGTAAATTTGATCGCCCCCGATTGCGATGGTCGAATTAATGATCACCCCGTTGTATTTCCACGCCCGGCTGTTCCCGGCCAAATCAACGGCAAAAAGGCAATCGCTCAACACCTTGTGGCTATCCTTGGCTTTTTTAAAACCGGAGTCGTCATACCAAGGCCCACGACCTTCAGTATAAAAGTTTCCGGAGCGGACACTTGAGCCGAACAGAAGCCCGTCGGCCATGGCGGCATATCCCCAATTGTAATCATACTCATCGTTAATTTTTGGGCAGCTAAATTTCCTTTCTGTTTTCCCCGATCTTGCGTTGATTTCCAGGCAATTGTTCTCAATGGCAAGGTACACATGATCCCGATCTGTAACCATGTACCCGCAATCCCGGGGCAGATTCACCCTGGGCTCCAGGGAGGGGAGTTCCTTCTCCCAAAGTAAACGACCGTTATAGGCATCATTGGCATATAGAATTTTTTCGCCCAGCGTAAACAAGCGTCCGCCGCTATAGACGGGGGCGGTTGTATATGAATGCCTGTCAAACATTCGATAGGGGCCGGGTTTGCCGTACCACTGTAGCCTTAAATCTCCGCTAATCCGTATATCCTCACTGCAGGCGGTGTTCCCGGGGTCTGCATATTGATGGGACCACTCGCCGCTGCCGGGCAACTTGCCCCTGTTGATCACATGCCATTGCTGATCCTTTAAGGCGTGAAACTTCCCGTCGATATCCCCGCCATTGGCAACCAGTTCCTTTAATCGTTTTTTTGGGAGCGACAATGAATCGCCTGCCCCGCTGATCCCTCCAAGGACCAAGGTGCCAAACGGTCTGAGCAGTCGATAATACTCACTGAGTAGAGGCTCTTTCCCTTTTAAGGCTCCAATATCAACACAAATGAAGTTGAACATGAAATCCGGATAGGGCAGCCGGTTTCCCAATTTTTTGTGGACGACGATTCTTTTCCCGTACAGTGCCTTCTCATTAAAACGGTCGCGGGTTTTCGCAGCAATCAGGGGATCTTCCTCCACGCAAACTAGATTAAAATTTGTGTCTCTCAGAATTTGAGATGCCAACTGTGCATCTCCAACTCCATGAACCAGCGCATAGCCGGTTTGTTGGTCGAGTTGCCCGAACAATTGCCTGCTAAAATCCT
The DNA here is from genome assembly GCA_003972865.1 of Verrucomicrobiota bacterium. Taxonomy (GTDB): domain Bacteria; phylum Verrucomicrobiota; class Verrucomicrobiia; order Limisphaerales; family UBA1096; genus UBA1096. The sequence continues at coordinate 3,039 of QOAX01000247.1, forward strand.
GATCGAAATAATCGCTTTGATCTTCGCCTGTACGCTGCTTCGTCGAGGCTGAGCTTTCTGCAACTTGTTGCGGGGCCCCCTGTTCTGCGAAGCAATAAATCCTGCCTTGTCGGTGGTTGCCAGAAGCGAGCCGTTGGCCGCAACAATACCATGGACGACGCCGTCTACGCTCATGTTCCAATCAATGCTCCCTGTGTTGGCATGAATGGCAAGCACCTCGTTTTCCCGGCCCACAAACAAGGTGTTCCCTGCGAGGATAATTGACTTGGCTCCTTTAACCGGCTGCTTCCATTCCTTGATAATCGCGGCCTCTGCCTTGAGTTTCCCAATGGATTCCTCGACTTCCTTTAGTTGGGCCTTCAATGTCTCCGACTTGGCCGCGTCCTTTTCCGTCTGGATGGTCTCCAGCAAATCATTTCTGCGTTTCTCCAAACTCCGCAGGACAAACGGCTTTCTATCACGCCGGATAATCTCGGTTCCCGAGGCAAGGAAAACAGAGTTGGAACTGATGACTGCCTTGTTGGCCTTGAAGTTCGCCACGCGGTATTGCTTGTTCGCCTGATCGAGCGCCACAAGGTTTCCCCCGGAAATTCCCGGCCCTGAAACCATAACATCATCGACAATCAACGCGAAGTTGCCACGCGGCCCCGAGACCCGGTTGACGTAATCCCCATTCGCCCGATTGTACGTCAAAGGCGTCAGCTTACCGGAAGGCACAAAAATCTTGCTTGGCGTGGCCAATAGATAGCCCTGGGCTGTCTGGTTGATTTTTTTCTTCCAGACTTTTTTCCCCACATAGGCATCCAGCGCAAACAAATAGGATCCCTCCCTCGCCGGGAACAGTCCCGCTGCCGAATAAACTAGGCCTTTCTCGACCAGTACACCGGAGCGCACCGGCCAACGGGAAATAATTTGTTCGTTCCCGGGAATCTTATCATTGCTGGGTCCAGCAAGATGACGCCAAAGCTCACGCCCTGTTTGGGCATCGAGGCAATAAATAATTCCGTCGTCCGAGCCGAAATAAAGCCTTCCCTGGTGGAATGTCGGACAGATGCGAACCGGCCCCTCGGTATAAAAGGTCCATTTGATGCGACCTGATGTTAAGTCAAGGCAGTAGACCTGATGGTCACTTGACGAACCGAAAAAGACGGAATTCCCGCAAGCGATCGGCTGGAAGGCGTGGTCGAAGGTAAGCAGCGGCTCCACCTTGACTCCTGAGTATGGGTTTTCCCTGAATGGCGCTGGCCATGCCCGCTCGGGTTGGTGTGTGGACACAAATGTCCAGCTTTTCGACAATGGAAGGGCCAACTGCTCGCTGGTAATCCCCGTCCTTTGGGCATCATGCCGATAGGTGGGCCAGTCCAGGGCGTTGATTGAAGCCCATTGGATAGTGAAGAGGATGATGGTAGCTGCTTTTTTCATAAGATTTTGTCTACTAAGGGGGAACAATCCGTCTGAGTTCATCGCTCTCCACTCTGCACAAACAGCACAGTTGCGATTTTTGTGATGAGAAGTGGTTCCATTTCCTGTCTGATGCAACTCGGGCCGATCGCCTTACCCTACTTTTTCTTTCCGATGTCCTTGAAAAAGTTGAACGGATTGTGGCCGGTGTAGGTGGTTTTCTTTTTGCCGAACAAATCCTCCTTGCCGGTCTTGGCGGTTCCGACCTTGCGACCGTACTTATCATGAAATGTCGTCTTTACATTACCGAAGAGATCCGGCTTCTGTGTGACGGCCGTGCCCAAGGTTCTCCCATATTTGTCCTTGATAACCGTCTTGGTTTTCCCAAAGAGATCCGGTTTTTGAGCGGTAGAAGTTCCTAAAGTCTTACCGTACTTGTCCATAAACGTGGTCTTGGTCTTGCCGAACAAGTCAGGCTTCTTGGCCTCGGAAACGCCCACCTTTTGGCCATACTTGGTAAAGTACTCTGTGCGTGTCTTGCTGAACTGGTCCGGTTTCCGCGTCTTGGCTGTGAGGGTGGGGGAATAGATGCTCGAATAGGAGGATTTGTGCTCAGCGTGAATTTTTTCTGTGCTTAATAATCCAAGAGCCAGCCCGACAACCAGCGTAATTCGTGTTTTCATTTCGTGTGTGCTTTAACTGAAGGAATTAGACCCCTTCTCTGCCTTTCAATTCAAGGTTTTTATGCTGCCCTCCTGCGAGGCCCTTTTCTCCATTCCTGCCTTGTGGGTCTTGGGGGGCTTGCTTAAAACCTTTGCGTGCCGGTTTCCCCGAACAAGCAGGCCAAGCCTAAATCCTTTTCGCTTAACCGATACCTTGACCGTTCCGTCAAGCAAGTCAATGCTGCGCTGAACCAGCATCTGCCCAAGGCCTCGGCCAAGCCGAAAACGCTGCACGTATCGATGCGCTACTCGATGTTCGCCGGCGGCAAGCGGCTCCGGCCGATCCTCTGCATGGCCGCGGCCGAGGCGTGCGGCGGCAGAGCCAGCGACTCGTTGATCCTCGGCTCGGCCGTCGAGTGCATCCACACCTACTCGCTGATCCACGACGATCTGCCGGGGATGGACGACGACGACTTGCGCCGGGGCAAGCCGACCAACCACGTCGTTTACGGCGAAGGCATCGCGGTGCTCGCCGGGGACGCACTGCTAACCTTGGCGTTCGAACTGGCCAACCAAGCCAGGGCAACCAAGCGATACAAGCAGAACGATTTCGTCGGCGAACTGGCCAGGACCGCCGGCCACGCGCAATTGATTGCCGGCCAGGTTGCCGATCTCGAGGGCGAAGGCAAGCCGGTGTCGCGCGCGCAGCTCCGCTACATTCATGAGCGCAAAACCTCCGCGCTGCTGACCTGCTCGGTGCGGCTCGGCGGCATGTCGGCCAACGCCACGCCGCGCCAACTTCAGGCGCTGACCGTCTTCGGCCACCACGTTGGCCTGGCCTTCCAGGTGATCGACGACATTCTCGACGTGACCCTGTCGTCCGAGCAATTGGGCAAAACCGCCGGCAAGGACGCCGCCGTGCAAAAGGCGACTTATCCGTCGATTGTCGGCTTGGCCAAGTCGCGTAAGATCGCCGCCGACCTGACGGCCAAGGCCTACGCCGCGCTCAAGCCGTTCAAAGGCCAAGCGGTGGCGCTCGAGGCGTTGGCCGATTACCTGCTCAAGCGCGACCACTAAATCTAGCCAAGCGGCCGGCGCAAACAGGTTTGATTTTTGGCGCTTGGCCAAGTTTACTCGCTGCCCGTTGGATTGTTCATTTTGATTTCCTATGGCAGCAAAAGTTAAGAAACCTTTGGTCAGCATCCTGATGGGGAGCCAGTCGGATTGGGGCGTGATGTCCCATGCCGGGCAGAAGCTCGACGACCTCGGCATCCCCTGGGAAGCCCAGGCGATCTCGGCGCACCGCGCCACCGATGCGCTGATGAAATACCTCGCCACGACGGAGAGAAGGGGCATCGAGGTCATCATCGCCGGGGCAGGCGGAGCCGCGCATTTACCCGGCGTGATCGCCGCCAAGGTGACCCTGCCGGTGCTCGGCGTGCCGATGGAGTCCGCCTCGCTCAAGGGCATGGACTCGCTGCTGTCGATCGTGCAGATGCCGGCCGGCGTCCCGGTGGGCACGTTGGCCATCGGCAAGCCGGGCGCCATCAACGCAGCACTGTTGGCCGTGTCCATCCTCGGCGTGAAGTCGGTCAAATACCGGAAAATCTATGATGCATTCCGCAAGGAGCAAACCAAGAAGGCCCTTGCCAAGCGCCACCTTAAACTCCCCGCAGCGGATTAAGCTTTTTGAACAAATCGCTTTGTGCGGCTGTCTTCGGGCTGCCGTTTTTTCATTATTATAGGTTCATTTTTCCCTCGCAAAAGTGGGGTTGCGAGCGCAGCATTAAGCCTTTGCATGAGCGAAAAACAGGTCATCGACGCCAAAATCCTGGCCGCTGCAAGCCGTAGAAAAATTCAGCTCGGCTGGCGCGGCATGTGGCGCGGATTGCTGACCGGCGTCTGCCTGTGGCTGGTGACTTTGGTCATGTTGAAACTCGCCCCGATTCCGCAGGCCTCTCTGCTTTGGGCTGGCATTGTCGGCTTGGCGCTCCCGGTCGGCGGGTTGCTGTTCGGCTTGGCCAAGCGCTTCGCCGCCAGCGATACCGCCCGCTGGCTTGACAGTGAAACAGGGTTGAAGGAACGCCTCAGCACCGCGGTCGAGTTGGCCGACAGCGACGCAGAACACTCCGATTGGTCCGCGTTGGTGATCCGCGACGCGGCCAAGGCGGTGGCCATAATTGAGCCGGGAAAACTTTTGCCACTCCGGTTGCCGAGGATGTGCCGATGGACCCTGCTGGTGCTTGCCGCCTGCGTTGGGCTTGGTTTTGTGCCGGAGCATCGTAGCCAGGCTTATCTCGACCAACAACACGACTCGGCGATTATCGAGGATGTCGGCCGAAACCTGGAGGCGCTGACCAAGCTGCAAGTGGCGATGACTCCGCCGCACTTCGAGCCGGCGGAGGAATCGCTCGAGTCGGTGCAGGAACTTGGCCGGGAGTTCACGCGAGGCCAGCTCATGCGCGACGAGGCCCTGGCCAAGCTCTCGCGCCTGGCGGAGCAGTTGCGCGATCAATCCAGCAAATTTGGCCAAGCGCATACGCTCAGGAAATTGCAGCAGTCTGTACAAGCTCCGCCGGGGATCGCTCAACAACCGAAAGCTGAGATGCAGCGGCAACTGGATGAATTAAAGCAGAGCCTCGGCGCTGCGAAAGACACCAAACCGGAGCAGTTCGACGAGCTGAAGTCAAAAATGGATGCCATCAAAAATGCCGCCGCCGGCCTTTCGGACGCCAACTCGCCGGAGGGGCAGCAGGACCGTCAGCAATTGGCCCTGTCCCTGTCAGACCTGGCCAGGATAGCCGAGCACTTGGGGTTGGAAATGCCGGATATCGACGAGGCGCTGCGATCGCTGGAGGCCAGTGATATTGATCAATTCCTTAAGAATTTGACCATTGCTGAGGAGGATTTGCAGAAAATGGCAGACTTGGCCAGGGCAATGCAGAACCTGCAAATGCTGCTGGCGGAGATCGGCAAAACACTCGGTGAACAGCTCGAAAGAGGACAGGTTCCCGCCGCGCTTAAGTCGCTGCAAAGGATGATGTCGCAATTGGATTCGGCGCTGTTGGCGCCCGAACAACTCGATACAATGATTCAGGAACTGCAGGACGCGCTCGAACCGGCGGAGAATTTTGGCGAGTGCTCAAACCGCCTCTCCAGCGCGAAGGAAAAAGCCAAGGCGGGCGACAAGGCCGGGGCTTCGCGGTCGTTGGTCGAGGCTGCGGAAGAGTTGAAGAAAGTGCTGCAGCAACTGGGCGACATGGAAAACATGATGGCCGCCCTGCAAAACCTGGAGCGCGCGCAACTGGCGGTCGGCAACAGCCAATCATTCGGCTCCTGCCAAAACCCGAGTGCTGGCCCAAGCAGCAGGCCGGGCGGCGGCGTCGGCACCTGGGGAAATGACAGTTACCAACTCTCCCCGGAAGACCTGGCTCAACGATGGGACAACTCCGGCATTTCAAGACCCGACTTGGACGCCCGAGGCAACACAGATCGCGGGGAGGGCAATGTCCCGGAGGACATGGTATCCACTCGCGTCAAGGGGAAGATCAATCCCAAGGGTCCGATGCCGAGCATCACGCTTCATGGCGTGAGCATCAAGGGCGACAGCAGCGTACAATTTCAGGAAGCGATGAGCGCCGCGCAATCGGACGCCCGTAATGCGTTGAATCAGGACGAGGTGCCGCGTGCCTATCGCGACTCGGTTCGGAACTATTTCGACGACCTGAAAAATTAGCACATGACCTTGCGCCTGGCCGTTCAATTGGCAACAAGGAAAACCAGATGAGCCCCGAGGAGAAGATCGGTAAATTCAGGGAAACATATGACGCGCTCCGTGAGGAAATCGGCAAGGTAATCGTCGGCCAGAGGGCGATCGTTGACGGCACCCTAAATGCACTTTTTGCCAACGGCCATGTGTTGCTCGAGGGCGTGCCCGGCTTGGGTAAAACACTGCTGGTCCGTACTTTAAGCCAGGTACTCGACCTGTCGTTCAACCGCATCCAGTTCACGCCTGACCTCATGCCGGCGGATATTCTGGGCACCAACATGGTGCACGAAACCGACGACGGAAAACGGGCTTTTGAGTTTCTGCACGGGCCGATTTTTGCCCACTTAGTTTTGGCTGATGAAATCAACCGGGCCACCCCAAAGACCCAGTCGGCGATGCTGGAAGCCATGCAGGAACGTAGTGTCACGATCGGTGGCGAGATCCGCAAACTCGACCTGCCGTTCTTTGTCTTGGCAACGCAAAATCCGATCGACCAGGAAGGCACCTACCCGCTGCCCGAGGCACAGCTCGACCGCTTCTTTTACAAACTGCTCGTGGGCTACCCGAGTGCCGATGAACTTTCTGAAGTGGTGACGCGTACAACAGAAGGCGGCAAGGTTGAAGTCAAACATGTTGTTGATGGCGCCTCGCTCATTGAGTTGCAGCAACTGGTTCAACAAGTGCCGGTTGCCTCCCACGTGAAGGACTACGCCGTGCGCCTTGTCCTGGCGACACACCCCAACACGGAAACGGCATTGGATATCTCGAACCAATTTCTGCGGTTTGGCAGCAGCCCTCGCGGTGCACAGACTCTGCTGCTCGGCGCCAAGGTTCGGGCACTGACGGAGGGCCGTTTCAACGTGAGCTTCGACGATATTGCCGCTTTTGCCCCGGCTGCCTTGCGCCATCGCTTAATCTTAAATTTTGAGGCGGAGGCGGAAGGTGTCACGACTGACCTTGTGTTGGATAAAATTTTGGCTGACGTTCCGCGAGACGCCGTGGCTGCAAAGGTGTCTTCCTGATTTTCCCCATCCTTTTTCCACTTAGCCAAGCTCTTGAAAACCGGGTCGTTGTTGTGATGTGAATAACTTTGTGCGTTTCTCGGCTTTGGTATTACTTCAGACTTGTTCACTTCTTTTTCTCTTTTCTTTCCCTCTGCTTTTCCGCTGTTGTTCGCATTGCTGTTGTGGTTGGTGCTCTTTTTCGGTAGGGAACGGCAAGTGAAATCGATTTATCTCGATTACAATGCGACGACTCCTCTTGATCCCGCCGTTAAAGAGGCGATGTTACCTTTTCTGGACGATTTTTATGGCAATCCCTCCAGTATTCACAGTATTGGCAGGAAGGTCCGTGCCTTTTTGGATGACTCTCGTGAACGGGTTGCCGATGTCTGGAAATGCAAAGCAAGCGAGGTTGTTTTCACAAGTGGCGCTACGGAGAGTATCAACCTGGCAATCTGCGGTACGGCCCGGGTTTTGAAGCCTTATGGGAGGCATATAATAACATCCGCTGTGGAGCATCATGCGGTTTTGCGCTCTGTTGAATATCTTGTGAATAATGAGGGATTTGAGAAGACCATACTACCGGTTGATGTTGATGGGAGGGTTGACCCACTCGATTTAGAGAACGCCATTCAAGACAATACCATTTTGGTTTCTATTATGGCTGCCAACAATGAGACTGGGACAATTCAACCGATTGCTGAGTTAGGTGCTGTTTGTCATCGCTTGCGAGTGTGTTTTCACACAGACGCTGTGCAATGGTTTGGCAAGGAGCCTTTCGACAATATTCACCAGTTTAACGCAGACTTAGTCTCCATTTGCGGTCACAAGTTTTACGGGCCCAAAGGAAGCGGGGCCTTATTCATTCGGTCTCCTTTATTGCCTGATCCCATCTTGTTTGGCGGTAGCCATGAAAACGAACGTCGCGCAGGTACTGAAAACATGGCCGCTGTTGCTGGGTTTGTCTTGGCCTTAGAGAGTTTTGTTTCTTCCCCTGTTTTTGATAGGTGCTTGCTTGAGCCATTAACAAAGCGCCTTTCTTCTCTTTGCTCTTTATCTGGCGTGAATCTCGTTTGTCCTTTGGCCAAACGCTTGGCCAATACCTGCAGCATGACAGTCCCTGGAATTGATAGTGTTACCTTACTTGCTTCTCTTGATCTGAACGGTATTTGTGCTTCTGCGGGTTCCGCTTGCTCTGCTGGCTCTCTTAATCCCTCTCACGTCCTTTCTTCTCTTGGCATGTCAAGTAACGAGGCTAATTCTCTCGTTCGTTTTTCTGTTGGTCGTGAAACAACAGAAGATGAAATTGAACAAGTCCTTGCCTTGTTTCCTGCAACTCTCGACCAGATTCGGAGAGACTGAATGACCCAAGTAAAACATAAGAATGTTTTGTCTTTTCTTTGAGTAAGTATTTGTTTGCCTAATTTATGATTGGCTTGCTTACAACACAACGAGTTGGCTTATCAATTGATTTTCGCTGTTTTTCCTTCTTTTTCTTTGCTTTATTCACATATTCACGCCCCTTAATAATAGGATTCCTTTTTAGTGAAGAGATTTATATTATCCGCGTGCAGATGAAACTGACAATTGGCCAAGAGGAATTCATCACGGGTCTTCAAGCTGTTCAGAACGTTGTTTCAACGAGGACCACACTACCGATTTTAGGCAATGTTTTGCTGTGTGCGAAAGGAAATTTGTTGAAGCTGACGGCAACAGACCTTGATGTGACAATTTCGAAAACGGTGGAAGCCAAGGTGGAAGAGGAAGGCTCTTTCACAATGCCCGTGAAGAAGTTGCACAATATTGCAAAAGAGGTGGGAGGAAGCCAAGTGGAAATAAAGGTGAATGAGAATAAATGCAATATCCAATCAGCATCCTTTTCAACCAGCGTAAACGGCCTCCCGGGGGAAGAATTTCCGCCAATGCCGGAATTTCCAGAACAAAACACTGTAAAAATGGAGCAGGCCAAGCTTAAATCAATGCTCAGGAAGACGGCGTATGCTGTTTCTGTTGATGAAAACAGATATGTATTGAATGGTCTGTTCTTAAGTTTTAAGGATAAAAAGCTAACCATGGTGGCAACCGATGGTCGTCGGCTGGCATTAATGGAGGAAGAAGTAGATCAATTACAAGAAAGCCCAGTAGAAATAATTGTTCCAACAAAGGCAATTCAAGAACTGAGCCGGCAGTTGGGGGAAGAAGGGCAAGTCGAAATAAAAATAACAGAAAACCAGGCATCCTTCAGTCTGGGAAGCGAAGCAGAAGGAGGCGCGCAAGTGATAACTAAACTGGTGGAAGGAGCATATCCCAACTACAGGCAGGTAATTCCATCAGAATCCAAATACCGAGTGACAATGGACAAGGAGGAACTGTTGCACGCACTACGACGAGCAGACATCATGACCAGCGACAAGGCAAACTCGGTAAAAATGACATTCTCCGAAAACAACCTGAAGTTAACGGCCAACACGCCAGAGGTCGGAGAAAGTCAAGAAACCATGGCGATAAACTATTCAGGAGAGGAAACAACCATAGCATTCAACCCCCAGTATTTCATAGATCCGCTAAACGCACTGGATGAGGAAGAGGTCCACTTTGAGTTTACAGACCAACTCAGCCCAGGAGTGATAAAAGTGAACCAACCCTTCCTCTATGTGATTATGCCAATGAGAACTTCATAGAAAAGGGGAGGAGGAAACGACCAAAAACGGAAACTAACGAGAGCCTCTCATCTTGGCTCTTTTAGGCATTTTCCACCGGTCATGAACCCAAAACCAGTTTGCGGGGTCTTCAAGGATAAAAGATTCAAACAGAAAGTTAATATCCGACATAATATCCTCAATAGGCCGCGCACGACCGTCAAAACGGGTAGAAATCTCTGGGCCAATCTCGATCTCCCATCGACCTAACCCCAAACGACGGCAAAAGCACCCGTGCAGGCTCAGGTTGTACCGCAGAGCGAAGAGAGCAGGAGAAGGAGTGACAGAACAAGGGCGACCCAAAAAAGGCAGACACAGGCCACTTCTGCCCGCGCTCTGATCAGCCAGCAACCCAGTGATCGTGCCAGGCCGGTTCATGAAAGCCCGGAGTTTCACACCATCCCAACGACGGTCAAATAAATTGATCCCAGATCTTTTCCTTAGCGACAGGATCAGCCGCTCCAGCCACGGCTGCCGGAACCCGCGATATGTAGTTGATAACACATAGTCTGGAACAAAAACACCACATTTGGCAAACAATTCAAAATTGCCGAAATGGCCCAAGGCAAACAAGAAGCTGGGCAGTGAACCGTCCTCCCGCTTGGCAAAGCTTATGTTTTCTTCCCCCATGACAGACAACACAGATCCGATTTTTTCGGTCGGGATGGCAGCAGTCTTCAGGGCGGACAAGTACACTTCACCAAGACGACAAAAGTTTTCACGGGCAATGGAAAGAATCTCCTTCTTTGAATGTGAATTACACAGGCAGGCCAACAGGTTGTTCACAGCAACCCGGCGGTGCCGCACATCCAGAAAATAGAACAGGAATCCACCAAAACGGCCGACCAGCGCCACCAATTTCAAGGGCATCAACTGGATCACGCCCACGAAAGTTCTGGCTAAGCAGTAAAACAGAGAATTCACAGGATCAATGGAAGCAAATTTGCCGGACACAATCCTGAAAATTCTTTGCCCCCTTGAATATCTTGATTTCCACCCTCATGAAATAGATGGGAAGGTCACGCCGGTCTATTTTTGGGAACCGGACGGCGTCCTTTTGCGTGGTGACAATAAAGTCCGCCAGTCTGGTTTTGCTACGATTGATTACGTTCAGGATTTCCTGCTGGGTGAAGCGATGATGATCCACAAACCGCTTGGTGTAAACTAGATCGCCGCCCAACGCAATCAGGCTTTCCTCGAAGCTGACTGGCAGGGCAATGCCACTGAGAGCGGCAATTTTCCTGCCCTTCAATAGGTGGAGTCCAGCCCGTTCGCCGGTGAACACATCCTCGAAATATAGCGGGCTGTGCACGCACTCAATTACGCTCGCCTTGGGATTGTACTTGGCAATCTTGCCCCGCAATTCCTCGGTGTCTCCATCGCTTTTTGTGATGAAAACATTGTGTGCCCGGGAGAGGTGTGAGGGAGGCTCGCGAAGGGTGCCACGGGGCAAAAGCTTGCCGTTGTTGCCGAACGGCTGCTGGCAGTCGATCAACACCACATCGCGTCGGCGCCCCATCAGTTTCCAGTACTGGAAACCGTCGTCGAGCAGCAGGGTGTCGCACCCAAATTTATCGATGGCATAACGCCCGGCCTTGACTCGATCTTTGTCCACAAGCACGACCACATCCCGAAGGTTCGAGGCGAGCATGTAAGGCTCATCTCCCGCCGTCTCCGAGTCCAGCAACAGAGATTTCCCGTCCGATACAATCTTCGGGGGGGTGAGGTCATCGCGAAGCAGAAGCTTGTTCACAAGCCGTTCGTGCAAGGGAGCCGGCTTCGAGCGGTAGCCGCGGCTGAGGATGGCCACCTTGCGGCCGGCATCCTGAAGTTCCCGGGCGAACTTCTCCACCACGGGCGTCTTCCCGGTGCCGCCAGCGGTGAGGTTGCCAATCGCAATCACCTGCACCCCAAGAGTGGAGTCGCGCAGGATGCGGAATTTGTAAAGGAACCGCCGCGTCTTGACGGCGACAGTGAACACCTTCGACAGTGAATAGAGGGCGGCGCGCAGCAGAGCGGCGCGCTTCCCCTTGCGCTGCCCATAAATCACGTCCAGGACAAACTGCTCAAGCGTTTCCGTCCATGCCAGGAAGAATTCCCTCATGCGCGACGGAGTGTGCCAACGCGATTAAAGCGCGGCAACGTTTTCAATGCTTTCGATGGATTAAGCAGCCTCTCCCCTCGCATTTAAGCCTCCGGCTGATTCTGTATCGGTTGGCACTTGTTTTTTGGTAAACCCACTTGGCCAAGCGAAGCACGAAGCCAAGCCGCATTGCCAGGGCCAACGGAAACAGTAGCGGCATGCGCAGGCCGAACTCCCGCACCGCCTCAGCGCCGGCGTACACGCTGCCTTGGCGGGTCACGAGATGCATCGCGGACATCATGGCGTCGATTGAAATTAAATGTCTGGCCATGAGATCGGCAGCAGCGGACAACGGGATCGGCTCGATTGTGTTGAACCAGTCCAATCTTCGGAGGAGACGGACGCTCCGTTGGCAAAAGCCGCAGCCGTCGTCGTAAATCAACTGATGCCCTGCCGTGCTCATAAAAAAATGGTGGGCCCAGAGGGATTTGAACCCCCGACCAAACGATTATGAGTCGTCTGCTCTAACCACTGAGCTATGGGCCCGTAAAAACTCGGTTGCCGAGCGGCGGGCATTCTGCGTGATGCCTCTCACACGGCAAGGCAAATTCAACTCTCCGCCGACTCAAAACCGTTGTTGACCAGCAGAAACCCAGAATCGTCATCCGGCAGCATGAGCAGCGATCGGGCACTCTCACCCGTTTGGCCAAGCGAGGCCGGCCCAGCCCCACCCAAAACAAGCAGGGCGGTCGACCAGGTATCGGCTACGGTTCCGCAAGCCAGCGCAACCGCAGCCAGCAGGGCGTTATGCGTCGGCAGACCGCTGCGCGGATCCAGCACGTGTCCATAGGATACGCCGTTTTCCTCGAAAGCCTTACCCCAGCCTGCAGACACACTCAACGACTCATCGTGCAGCTTTGCCACGGCCACAAGCCGTTCGTGTTCAAGTATATCCGCACCCGGTTGTTCCCAGCCGGGATGCTCGATGGCCACTTTCCAAAAGCCCTCTCCCGGCGGCGAGCCGATCGCACAAACCGTGCTGGTGCCGCCGTGAATTAAGGCACTTGTTATATGCCCGCCTCGCGCAAAATCTCACCGGCAATTTGCAATGCAAACCCCTTTCCGATCGCGCCAAGGTCAATCCGCACGCCGGGTCGCTCAAACTGCACCGTAAAGTTTTCCGCGTCCAAGTGAACCAAGTCCATCCCGACACACTCGCGCGCCTCGGCCAACTCCTTCGGCGAAGGCACATGATGTTTGCCATCAGCAAAGCCCCAGCATCGCATCAGCGGCGCAACCGTGATGTCGAACGCGCCACCACTCAGCTCGTGGACACACTTGGCCTCCTGCAGCAGACGAAACAATCCCGGCTCAACCGGCACCGGGCCAAGCGCGGCCCCGGTGTTGGTGCGGCTGATCTCACTGTCCACCCCGTAAAAACTGAGTTGGGCCGCCAACGCAGTGATCTCGTCAAGCGCCTCCTCTCCAGCCGCACGCAGCCCCAGTTCGCCCTCACCGTGCAGCACCATCTCAAAACGAGTGGCCATGGCATTTCGGGCGAGCGAGACGGTTTTCATTGGAGCCGCTTGGCCAAGCGAAGGCTACGACGTCGGAAGAGGCCCGCCGACATTGATGCCGTGCTTCAGGCAGTAGGCGGCGTTTTCCACATACTTCGTGGCCCAGCCTTTTAACCCGGCGCGCTCCTCCTCGGTGAGTTTGCGGATCACCTTCGCCGGGCTTCCCACAGCCATCGAGCCGTCGGTGATTTCCTGGCCCTGCTTCACGAGCGCATTCGCCCCGACGATGCACTGGTTGCCAACCACCGCACCGTCAAGAATTGTCGCCCCCATCCCGACAAGCGTCTCATCACCGACACGGCACGCGTGCACCACCGCCGAGTGGCCCACGGTCACGTAGTCTCCGATGTAACAACCGAAGTCATCGGCGATGTGCAGCACGGCGTTGTCTTGAATGTTGGTGCCTTCGCCGACAACAATCTCGTGAATGTCGCCCCGCAGCACGGCGTTGCACCAGATGCTCGACTGCTTCCCGAGTGTCACCGCGCCAAACACCACCGCCGACTTGGCGATGTAAACCCCTTCGCCGATCGTCGGTTCCCGGCTGAGATATTTTTCGAGGCGTTGATTGACTGAATCATCCGATTCCATGAACCGCCCGCAAGCTAAGCCGCCAGCCGATAGGGGTCAACGGCAGCTTGGACAGATGACCCGGGCGGGGACTTGCTGGGTGTCGTTCTGCCTGGCCAGGCGGTCGAGACGCCGGGGGAAGCAGGCCGCGCAGTTTGAGAAACGGTCCAGATCCCAGAGGTCGGCGAAGACCCGGCCGCGCGCCTGGCCAACGCCGTAGTCCATCGCGTCCTCCAATTGGCCAAGCGTTGGCTCGGTGAATTGGCCGGCGGCGGCGAGTCGATCCATCGCGCCGTTGCCGGTTCGGGTGGGGATCAGCGCGGTGACCGTCGCGCCGCAGTCCTGCGAAAAATCGACGGAACGATTGGCCCACCCGACAGATTCGTCCGCTGGGATAAACGGTGGCTGCAGTAAAACGAAAGTGCGCAGGGCCATTTCATTCCGGGTCACGAAGTCGGAGGCGGCGCGGAACCGATCGAGTGTCACGCGCTTGTTGAGTTTTTCCAGCGCCTCGGGATGGACGGTCTCGAGACCAAGCGCGACCTCGAGCTGGCAATTCAGCCGGTCGCGAAACCGTAGGCAACGATCCCCGACCAGGGCCGGGTGGCTCTCGACGATGACGCGGTCAAACTTGGCCAGACGCTTGGCGATGGCAGCGTCTTCGCTTTCAGGGATCGCTTGGTCGTCGAAGAAACTGCCGGCGTTGTAAAGTTTGACTTGGCGCAGCTTGGCCAAGTTGCCGCACTCGCGTTCCGCTTGGCCAAGCGCGAAGTCGATTTGCCCGGCGATCGCGCCGGCGGGCACGGGTTCGTCGAGGGTCTTTTGCCAGAGGTCGCACATTAGGCAGTGCCACGGGCATTCCTTGTTGGTGAGAAAAACCGTCAGTCCATCGACGAGGCCGCCGGTGGCGTCGCGCTCCTTCTCGAGCAGCCAAGCGTAGGGCCGGCTTGGGTCGAGCGGATTTTTCGGGCCGCGCCGCCCGAGGATCCATCGGCTGCGAGCAGCGGGCGTTTCCGGATAAGTCAAGCCGGACTCTGCGGGGGCGTCAGGAATAAAGCTCGAGGAATTTTTTACGGAGTTGCCCCTCGCGGGCGGGGATATTTTCGCGGAGCGATCGGACCGAGATTGCGCCGTGCTGGAAGCGCCGTTTTTCAAAAACAGGCATGTCGAAACCAAGCGCCGACTTGACGCCCCGGGCGACTATGTCGCCCTTGAGCGCGTACAGCTTGTCGACATCATAGCCGGTCAACTCGACGAAAGGAATGCCTTCAGCCACCTCGACCACATCGGGCCGCGTGAACGGGCTAAACCCCTTAAAGCCAAAATGATGGCTCGGGGCGTAGGTCCTTGCGTATGAACGGCTCAAGCCGCCGGAGTAGGTGAGTGAATGCTTGATCGTGCCGACGCCCCAGCCTTCCTGATAGAGCATCTGGTTGTTGACGACGCTGCGAATGGTCAGCTCTGGATTTTCCTCGATGGGATAATCCTTCAGGTTTTCGTCGCCGCCGTCGCCGTCGAGGAGGTATTTCCAGTCAGGATATTTTTTGCGGATGCCTCGGCAGAGAGCGACGGCCATCGAGGCAGACTCGATGTCGAGTATCTTGTAATCCTCAACAATTTGAATTGTCTCGGCGACATCGATTTCCTCGAGGCTGGACTCGATTGGCTCGAGGAACATCCCCATGTCCAGCTTGCCGAGAAACTCCCTGCACTGCTCTAGGTCGGGGCCATCGCCAAAGCTCAGCGTGAACGCCTTGAGCCGGCCGAGGTCGGCGCCCAGTTCGCGCATCACCACGTAGATGGCAAGAAACACCGCGCCGCTGTCGATGCCGCCGGAAAAGCAGCAGCCGATCGGCTCCGTGCCCGGGATGCGCCCGAGCCATTTGCGGATTTCTTTTTTAAGCGCGGCGATGTAGTCGTGGCCGATCAGGTCGAGGTCGGTGGAATAGTTGTTGCGGCGCGGGTTGAAGAACCGCTCGTACGTCGGATCAGGATCCGGGCAGCCGACGAGTTGAATGGTCACCAAATGATGCGCCGGAACCATGCGCGTGTAGTACGGGTGAAACTGGTCGCCGAATCCCTGCTCTTCAAGCCACTGGCGAATGACATCGATACGATGGGCAACGATGAGTGCCGGGCCTTCGATTTGCTTGGCCAAAAAGTAGCGAAGCGGACGGTCGAGCGAGCGGGCCAGCTTCACCATCTTGCCGTCCTTGGCCACGAGCGCGAACGATCCGTCGAAATCGCGGATGGTCTCCGGCGAGCCGGCAAGCATGCGTTGGCGCGCCTCGTCGGGGGTGAGGTTTAGCAGTTCGGTTTGATTGGGATCAGTCAGGTCAACGACCCGTTCGATGTACTCATTCATGTCACGATAATTTATTCCACAACTTGATTTAATGTGCGTAAAACCGCCCCTATTGTCACCGCCCTTATTGTCTGCACTTCGACCAGAAACGTCAACCTAACGAGCAAAATTTAGCTGTCACCGCAATGATACCAAATAGGCCAGGAGATCGGCGGCTTCCTGTGGGGCGAGATTCTGCAGGAGGCCGGCCGGCATGGCCGAGATCGGGAGGTCGGTGAAGCGCTGCACACTTTGAGTGGGCATCGTCAATTCCTCTCCGGACAGCAGACGGAAACGGGTCTTCTCCTTTGCCCGCTCAAGCAGGAACCCAGTTTGTATCTCACCGGATTTCATTTCCAACGAATAGAGACTGTAGCCTTCTGTGATCGTCTTTGCTGGCTCAAGCAAGCTTTCAAGGAGTTGCTCGCGGTTTAGTCGGCTGCCAACTTGGCTCAAATCTGGGCCGATGTTTTTGCCGCTGCCTTGCACTCGGTGGCACGAGACGCAGAGAGTGCGGCCGGTTTGCTGGAAAAGATTCCTCCCTTTTACCGGACTGCCAGTCAGGGAGAGCAACATGGTTGTGTTTGGCTTTGGCCCTAGTTTCTTTGTGCGTTCGCTATCCGGCAAAAATTGCTCGAACAGCTCTCGAACGCGAAAATCATCATGCCCGGAGGCGACTCGCGAAATCGCGTCGCGCTTGTCGGCGACCGCCTGACCAAGAGGATTGTTACCCAACACCGACTGCTGAAGCATCAGCGCGCCGCTTGGCTCGGCCAATAAGCTGACTAGAGAGGCCGCTTTATGATTGCCCTTGGCAAAGCTGAGCGAGTGAATCTGTTTTTGCTGCGTGTTCACTTGCCCGAGCCGCTTGGCGGACCGGCCGGCTTCGTCCAGTGGCATGTCAGCGATCCAATCGTGGATGAGTTTAAGACCGACAGTATCAATTCGATTCGAGCCGATGTGTGGCATGCGGCCATTGCCTTGCTTGGCCATTCGGTAAAGCAGTACCGACCTGTACGGATCGCCCGGCGCAATCACCCGGGCTTCATCAAGCCTGAAATCGCCCTGGGCCGGTGGCAAGCCAACCAGCTTGGTTTGCTGGAAAGGCAGGTGATTGGAAAGGTCAAATACCGTTGCTCCTCCTCCTCCCTGATGATGGCAATGAGCGCAATTGGCGTGGAGGTATGCGCGAGCGCGCTTGGCCAGAGGAGCATCAGAATTGTTCGGCTTGGCCAAGGCGGGTCGTGGGTTGGGGGGGGCCTTGGCCACGATACCGGTTTCCTGAAGTTGACCGGTGATTGCTTCACCGAGCTGCTCCGGCGTGAAGCCGATGACCGTGCCGAAGCGTTGGCCATGGCAGAGTTGGCACTCGGCGCGGCTGGCAAAGTGCCAACCCAACTCGCGCCTGCCTCCTGGAACGAGCGGATCCGGAATCAGCAGATCGATATCGCTACCTTTGCCATCCGACAATTCAGCGTCAGTTCCTTTTTCGTTCCAGACAAAACTGTACGCCTGCCAAAAACCGTCGACGAGCTGCAACACCTGTGTCTCCAGTTTTTGAGGCTGAAGCTGACGGCTGTCTGGAGAATCGAACACATCCATCGTGATTGTCTTTGCCAAAACGGTTTTGTTGGGGAATCTGAACGATCCTTCGAAATTTCCCAGTCGCGAGTCATTGCTTGGGTGCAGATCGATGACCCCGTTACCAGGGATCGCGATGACGCGCGAATAACAGGCGCCGTCCTGCCACGGCACGGCATTGATTGTGTAGGGCATGACGCCGGCTGCGGGCGTGAGCTTGGGCAGGTCAGAAAACAAGCCGGTTCCACTCAGTTGGGTTGGGAATGGTATGGCCAGAGTGCTCGCAGGATTCGGCACAAGCTTATTGAGCGTGCCCAAGTGGTCGACCACGATGAATTCAGCATCGGGACCAATGCCAAAACAAATGATTTGGTGCGGGGTATTGGCCAGTTCGCGGTGTTCGGTGACCTGTTTGCCATCGTAGCGCAGCCCCCAGATTCGGCCAGTGGTGTAGTCGCCGTATATGTAAGCGCCTCGGAGGCCAGCAAGCCGGGAACCATGGTAGATGTGGCCACCAGTCATTGACCTGGCCTCTGAGTGGGAGTGTTGCACAATGGGCGAGGTGATGGGGACTGGGCCCGGATCGTCATCAGGATGGATCGGCTGGCTCCCTTCCATGATGCTCCAGCCGTAATTGCCTCCGCGCTCGACCTTGAAGACCAGTTCCCAAAGGTCCCAACCGACGTCACCCACCCAGAGGTTCCCAGTCGGTTTGTCGAAGCTCATGCGCCACGGGTTGCGGAACCCATACGCCCACACTTCCGGTCGTGCGCCTTCGACTCCGACGAACGGATTATCAGGCGGGACACTATAGGCTTGGTCAGGATCGCGGTGGTTGATGTCGATGCGCAGGATGGACGCCAAAAGGTCGCTGATGTCCTGGCCTGTTTTAAGCCCGTCAGGCGGGTAAGGAGCCTCGGCGTCGCCGGAGGAAATATAGAGCATCCCATCCGGGCCAAAATTAAGCGATCCACCGTTGTGCCCGCCAGACAGCCAGGTGATCAGCACCTCGCGGGAGCCCGGGTCGACTTGCGGGAGCCCATCGACAGACGGCATCTTTAGGCGAGCCACATGCGTACCGTCTATCCGTTTTGGTTGAAAAACGTAGCAGAGAAACAGCTCGCGGTTCTCCGCAAACTTGGGATGGAACTCGAAGCCGAACGACTGTCGCGCACCGAGCACATTCGCCTTCAAGTCGTACACCAAATCTGCCTGCTGCACATTCGGGTCGGGCGGAAACGAAAAAAGTTTACCGCCCAGCTCGAGCACGAAAAACCGGTTCAATGTTTTGTTAAACCGAATTTCAACCGGCTGTTGAAACTTGAGATTTTGGAATGCTCGTTCTGTCACCAGTAGAGGAGCGGGAATCGGTGACGAAGCCATCTGCGACCCATCCCAAGGCACACGCTTGGCCGACTGCCCTTTGGGCAAGGGCCCCCAAAGCACAAGAACAACCAGCAGCCATTGAATCCGGAGAAAACGCATGAAAAGCCGCGGCAGTTTGGCCAAGGCCAAGCACTTGGCCAAGCGCGAAAAAAAGCCCACGGGCAGCGGGCTTTTCAAAAGAGGGGGTCTGAATTGCCTTAGTGGTCGTGCCCGAGTTCGTGGGAGTGATTATGCACCACCTCCGGCTTTGGGTCGATTTCGGTCACCTTGGCTTTTTCCTCGAGCAGGTCGATAACCTTGGCGTTCATGATTTCCTCCTGAACCTGAGAGAGGGTGCCGTTGTCCTTGAGTTGCTGGGCCAGTTTCTGCGGCTTGATCTTTTGCTGTGCCGCCAAGGAGGCGACTTGCCGGCTGAGTTCCTGATCGGTGACCTTGATGCCCTCCTTCTCTGCGATTTTTGAGAGGATGTAGTTGGCCTTGACGCGCACCTCGGCGTCGGCCTTGGCGTTGGCGTAAATCCGGTCTTTGTTTTCCTCGATGATCTCATTGCCAACACCGCGCTGATGGTTTTGCTGGACGATGTTGTGCACGCCAACCCGCGTGGCCTCGTTGACGATCGTCTCGGGCAGGTCGCAAGTCACGGAGCTGAGCAACTTGTCCACACACTGGTTGCGAACGGATTTTTTCTGTGAGTACTCGAGCTCGTTTTTGAGGTCGTTCTCCACGCCTTCGCGGAGTTTGTCCATGCTCTCGGCGCCGAACCCCTTGGCGAATTTGTCGTCGAGTTCGGGCAGGGATTTTTCCTTCACTTGCACGATCTCGATCCCGTACTTGGCCTCTTTGCCGACGAGTTCCTCGTAGATAAAACCGTCGGGGATGGTGACGGTGACTGTTTTTTTATCGCCTTTGCTGATACCGATGAGGCCCTCGACGATGCCGGGGATCAGCGGGTTTTGCTTGGCGTTCAGCCAGTAGTTTTTTTGCTCGGTCAGACCCCGGGCGACCTTGACGAGGTCGGTGATTGGCTTGTCGTCGATGGTGCCGGTGAAGTTGACCACGATGAAATCGTCCTCGCCAGCGGGGCGGTCCACGTCAGTGTAGCTGACCCGCTGCTCGCGCAGGGTGTCCAGCGCCTTGTCGATGTCCGCCCCGGTGACGGTGCGGCGTTCCTTCTCGACCTCGAGGCCGTTATACTCCGGCAGCTCGAAGGCGGGGGTGACCTCGAGTGTGGCGAGGTATTGGAACGGTTTGCCGTGGCCGAACTGCAACTCCTCGACTTCCGGCATGATCACCGGTCGAAGCTCGTTCTCTTTAAGCGCCTTGGCATAGCTATCGGACATGAGGGTGCGCTTGGCCTCCTCGCCGATCTTGTCGCCGTAGGAGCGCATGACGTTGGCCAACGGCGCCTTGCCGGGCCGGAAACCGGGCAGGTGGGCGTGCCGCCGGAAGTCCTTGGCCACGGCGTCAAACTTGGCGTTGACGGTCTCGGCGTCGATCTCGATGCGGAGCTGTTTCCTGCACGGGGACAGGTCTGTAATGGTTACTTCCACAGGAATCTTTCGTTAAAATCTGGGGGTTCAGGCCGCCGGGAATCGGCTTGGCCAGAGCGGCGAGAGATTAGGTTTGCCCCTTGGCAGCGTCAAGCCTGCCCCTTGGCCAAGCGGCCTCGACATGGGCCAAGGGCATCGCAATACTCGCCGCCCATGAACAGCCCATCAACTGCTCTTTCCCGCCGGACTTTCATCGGAATCGCCGCCGGACTTGGCGCCGTGGCAGGCACCGCCGGGCTCCCGCGACTGGCCAACGCGGCCGCGCTGTCGGCCAAGCGCATCAAGCTCGGCATCTCGTCCTATTCCTACTGGCATTTTCGCGACCCGAAAGTTCCCATCGACGCAGTGATCGACAAAACGGCCCGGCTCGGCGTCGAGGGGGTGGACATCCTCCACCGGCAAATGGACTCGGAGGACAACGGTTATTTGCAGAAGCTCAAGCGGCACGCATTTACCAACGGTGTCGATTTAATCTGCCTGTCGATCCACCAAGACTTTGTCGACCCCGACCCCGCCGTGCGCACCAAACACATTGAGCACACAAAAAAGTGCATCGACCTGGCCTACCGCATGGGCATCCCGTGCATCCGGCTCAACTCCGGCCGCTGGGGCACGGTGAAGTCGTTCGACAAGCTGATGGAGCTGCGCGGCAAGGAGCCGTTGCTTCCCGGCTACACGCTGGACGACGGCTTCAAGTGGTGCATCGCCTCGATCGAGAAATGCC
>QOAX01000069.1 GCA_003972865.1 Verrucomicrobiota bacterium
CCTTTCCGGCAGGATGATCAATGCTCATGTCACGACACGTCTCCGGTGTTCCACTCCATAATTGGGGCACGCCAAACGAGCTGTCCATGTCCCATGGAAAAAACTGAAACTTGTTCGATTCTGGCTCAAGATAAATATAGTGGTTCTGGTGGCCGGTGAGAAAACTGTCGAGGTTGGTGAGTAACACATTTACAGCCAGAAACCGCAGGAACTGATCCACGTCGAGATAATCCTTCACCTTTTCTTCAAACGCATCATCCTCGGACTTGTGGATCAACCTTGCGAATTCGATGACACGCTGTTTTTGCTCCTCGGTTGCCTCGGTTTTTGGGACAAAGCCGATCTCGTACTTATCCCATTCCTCCCCAAAATACCGGAAAGCGCCAAAGGTGCTCGGCTTCATCAATAGTCCCTTCGCAGAGCCGTAACGGTCCTTGAGGAATCGCTTGTCCACCTGCTCAATCACCGTGTAAAGCCCGTGTGGTCGACGATCGATTTTGCCAGGAATGGTCAGGCTAACCTTCGCGTATCCGACCCGGGAACAGTGAATCCCCGCCTCACGAAATAACTCGTACGACAATGGCTCACGCATCAGGGACCCATTATTGTTGAGGTTGACCTTGGTTAGACCGCGGAACTCCAGCTCATCATCGTATTCGTTGAAATCGATCTTGAACGACAATCGCCTTGTCACATCACCCTCAACATATTTAAGGAATGACCCGTTCCCCTTGTAGCGCAGGCCGATCCCTTTAACCGTTTCGCCGTCGATCGTGACTTCCGCTTTACCGTACTGGTGATCGACACCCAGATAGCCGGCCAGCCCAGGCCGTGTCGATTTCTGACTACGAAAATGTCCACCGGTCAAGGCGTCCACCATCAAACCTTGAATCGCTAAATCAAAACCCTCAAAACCCATTTTCGTCCCCTTGGGTGGTTGCAACTTGGCCCATTCCTCCGGTTCGATCCGAATATGGACATCGATGACGTTGTCCAGGCCAAAGAGCGACTCCGGCCCGGCAGACGGCTTCTCCCCCTGACCAAGCGCCTGGCCAAGCGACATCGCCACGGCTGCGATTGTTGTGAGTAGGAGGTGTTTCATTTGCCAGCCGCTCTCAGTTCCTTCCGCGTCTTGCCGCCGTGTTTGCGGAGGAGGTCGGCGGTTTCGTCAACGGCCCAATCTAGCGGTGTTTTGCCAACATCATCCTTCGTATTCACATTCGCACCTTTGGCGATTAGTAGTTCGGCGATTTCCTTGGTTTTCGCATAATGCAAAGGAGTCGCCTCATACTTATTTTTCGCATTCACATCCATGCCAGCAGCGATATGCTTTTTGACGGCTTGGATGTTTCCTCTAGAGGCAGCTTTAGCCAACATAAGCTGCTTGGGTTTGATTATTTTGTAGCCAACCACACCGCCAATAATCGCGCCGATACATAAACCCATAAGTTCTTCTACTAAACCCCCAAAAAAGTCGCTGGAGTGTCGACCGGTCAAATGCCGATCGTACGCTTCCAACCCGATAAACGCTCCGCCAAAAGCAAATCCGACAACACAAGCAATCACGATGATGATCTTTAGCAGTATTAGTAGTAGCTTCTTCATACCGGTCAAACGTTCCCACACCCCACCAGCACCACGGCTGCGATTGTTGTGATTAGTATGTGTTTCATTTCCCTTCAGCTTTCAATTCTGCACCCGTCTTGCCGCCGTGTTTGCGGAGGAGTGCGGCGATTTCGCCTTTGGCCAAATCTAGCGGTGTTTTGCCGTCATCGGATAAAGCATTTATATCCGCTTCTTTGTTAATAAGTAGTTTTGTAATCTCTTTGCTGCGTACTCTATGTAAAGGAGTCTCGCCACCATTACTCTTTGCATTAACATCAACACCATTGGCAATTAATAATTCAGCAACTTCCATGCTGCCTGCTCTATGCAAAGGATTATCTCCATACTTATCATTTGCATTTATATCCATACCATCAGCTAAAAACTCTTTTACTAATTCAATGTCTCCATAAGCAGCTGCCACATGAATCGTCGAAAACTTGGCTCCGTATTTGCGTAGAATATTGAATATGTCCTTTTTGCTATAAGCTAAATCGAGGGGAGTGCGTTGAAGGTCGCCAATTGCATTAACATTGGCACCTTTGTCGATGAGAAGCTGAACAACTACCTTGTTGCTCATAATTATCGCTGCATGCAATGCACTGTTCCCGTTTCCATCCTTTGCATTTGGATCCCCCCCGTTCAACCATGACAAATGCCATTTCAGAGATCCGACATCACCTGCAACGGAATCATCAACTATCACTTTATCAGATGTACATCCCACAAGGCGATTGAATAGAATAACTGCCACTATTGTTCCAATGATGAATTTTTTCATTTCCCTTCAGCTTTTAATTCTTCAGCTGACCTTATAATCCATTCATCATACTTGGATTCAAAAACATCACTTTCAAAGCCTCCTAAATTAATCTTTTGAATTGATGCTACTGGAATCGCGACCTCGCCATAGATATTTGATTTTCCAAACAAGAATTCATTATCAGATTTTTTCACTACCAAATCTAAAATACAACCATCCACAAGGAATAATCTTGTTTGCGACTTGAAATCGTAATTTAAAATATCGCTGTCTGCTTGATCTAAACTCTCAACACTAACCACCTTATCTAGCCTCTCTACTGGGACCGTAAAATTTTCGGAGGCTAACTCAAACCAAACAGCATTCTTATTAAAGGATAGCAATTTTCCCTGCCCAATATCACTGTTTTTTGACAGCAACAAATGCGTTGGAGGACTATTACGACTATAGCTCGAAGGCATTAATGCTCGATTTAATTTCAATGAATTAGCTTCACTTTCCTTTTTCTCTTTAATCAATTTAGAGTCGCCTCCACGCTTTTTTCGATCATTTGTCTTTTTGCTAACTAATGGCTCCGTAGAAAGTATAGGATTAATCAGGAGATCAGAACTTGTCTTAGCATTATTTAATCCCGCAATTGCCAAAACATTCTTCCCTGCGCTGAGGAGATTGACGTATTCAGATATATTGAATTGCTCCAAATTTCCAGCCTCATGACTACCTGTAGCCATACTATACTGATTCAAATTTCCTGGTGGTGCATTGGCTTCAGCGATTCTTGTTCCATTTAAATAAGCGGCAAATCCATCATCGTAATCAATAAGCAAATAAAGAGCATCTGAGTTGAATTCTTCCTTAAGCTCGAATGTATGACGCAGAAGAATAGCAGTCGTTCCCTTTGGAACCTCAGTTGAAACGCCGCGGTCACCATATCCTATTCCCGGTAAACCAACTTTAAATATAATTTGATCATAATCAATATTGGTCCAACCGATTAAACCTTCTTTAACTTCTAGCTCCGTATTAGCCAAATATTCCCAATCAACCATTTGGCCGACTAATTCAGTGCCCTTAGAAGTTTTTGATTTAAGTGTTCTAATAGGATTAAACTCGATGGCCTTAACCCATAACGTATTAATCTTTTTTACTGATTCATCAAACGGCATATGAAATTCAACACCATCCTTACTATAGTATGAAACGCTGCTTGGAATAATTTCACCATGTCTCAAATATAACAGATGCGGATACTTCCCTTTATCGAACGAAAGAAATTGACTTAGACCATTGGGGTTCCGTTCGACACTGACTTCACCAACTCCAGTCAATTTCAGAGGAGAACGGGATCCCTCAGGATTCCAAGCTAGCGCCAACCCATCAGAATTGAATGCAATCCCGCCTCTGAGCATCCCACCAGGATAAGTCATTTTATCAAATTTCGATCCAATTTCTAAATCGATCTGAGATCCATCATTGGCATGCGCTTTGGATTCGCCTGAATTAAACTTCAGGTAGGATACCCCTGCTAATAAACAATTAACAGGTTGCTGAGAAAATTGCGTCTGTAATTTAACCTCATTTTGATTCAATTGAATCAGTTCTCCACGAATAACAGTATCGTCGTTATAAATTAATTCTGAAGAATAGGTCGAATCAGAAAATTGCACGTTCGGATTTAATATTCGATCGACTCTGGACAAATCAACATCCTTTCTAGTCATTTCATTGTCTCGAATAAATGATTTTTGATTGGAGACATAAAATTTGCCATAATACACCTTCCCATCAGTCATAAGAACTCGAGACTTTTTGGCATCAATCATTTCTTGATTTGCTCTATTTGGCCCCTTGTAAAAAACCATTCTTTTAACGCTAAGATTGTCTCCTCTGTTCCGAATGGAAACATTGGTCTTCGCCTGAACAGGCAAATGAACATCTTCTGCTTCAACCAACAAACGTCCATTAGCATTAAGGACCTGCAACTTCCTTGAAACACTGTCGTAGGAAAGCCTGATACGAACAACTTTTTGGCCACCCTTAATAGTAGTAACTGGCTCAAAGATCTGCCCTTGCACTAAAACTATTTCATTGTCCCATGTCTCTAATTTCAAAGCTCCATCTGATTCGGCGCTTTGATTGCCATCACCAATTGCAAACAAAAATCTGGGGCTATCAATCGAACTGATTTCAAGATCCAGATTGAACTGATCCGGAATTTCAAGTGACGTGGACAAAACTGACTTATTTGTATTTGAAAAAGGATGCCCCCCTTCTCCCTTTATCCATGATACATAATTCTTGCCAACGAGATTATTAATTGTCTCTTTGCTAGCCAAATCCCATTGGTTAAACTGTGATCCATCAAAAATTAAGTTGGGATTATTCAGACGATTTAAGGAATAAACAGAATCCCTTTTAATTTGTATTCGGCTCAACCTTTTACTTGAGAATATGAAGGAATTTTCATTCGCATCGATTAGGTTGGCTTTGATCACATCACCCGTAGTCGTGACAATCAGGAAGTCTAGATCTGAATTCTCTTTTTCAGAGTCAAACTCCAAAGCCTCTAATTCCGAAGTGCTGATAGCTAGGTTGTCTTGAAAAATTTCAGATGAAAAATGCAACACAGGATTCTGGCTTTGCAAAATACGACCGGGCAAAACATCCCCATTCTTCCAACGTATCTTAACCTGTCCTTCATCGCCTATTACTCGCAACGAAAACATGAAAAGCACAAAGAGTATAATCAAAATCAATCTAATGCTTAAATTAAAACGCACCTTCACATCTCACCTTTCATATACCAGTAGCAAAATATGTCTTAATAGCTTTGTCCCTTTTGACAGGGCAATCCTTGTGAAGCGTGTTAAGGTTAATTGTTTTTTTGGTCAGCCCGCTTTTCCTCTTCTCTAGATCTAATCCCAGATAGAACTTTTTCTTTTGATATTTTTCCCTCTTCAATAGCTTTGGCTATCCTTGGATTAGCTTTTAATAATTTATTATATTCTTCGGTATAGTCGCTCCGCTTCATTGCTATATCATCAATAAATATCTCACCAGAACCTCCCTCGATCGCGCCTGTGACAAAACGAAACATTAATTTTACCCCAGTTGCATCTTTAGGAGCAGTCAATTTAGGGACTGAAACCTTTGTCCATTTTTTGCCTCCCTTAAAGTTCGTTAAGCCAATATTTCCAACTTGCCCCGTGTCAGATATCCAATTGATCATGTATTGCTGCACATAGCTTACTCCAAAATCGACTTCTTTAATCCAGAAAGTTAGATCGTATTTTGCTCCGCCGATAATTCCGTTTTTAACTACCTGGATTAAGTGACCTTCACTTGGTACTGCGAAATTTTTTTCATTTTTTAGTTTAGAGCGCAGACTATATTTTCCACTATGAGCTTCTTTGTCAGATCTAACAGGTGGCACATTGGACGCCCGTATCCACCCATCTGTATCATTATCATTAAACTCGTCTTCAAAACTACCGTTGATTAAACCGGCATCTGCTAGTGCCAAATGGGTTAGATGAAAAAAAACTGCAAGTAAGAGTAAATATTTCATGGGCGGTATATTTGAATTTTTGATCAGTAAGGAAAATTACTTACGAATTATTTGCGTAAATGCATTAACAAAAACCGACAGTTTTTTTAGATATTCAGTCATAGCGTCAAACGGATTTTGCAACAAAAACATCAGTAATCAAATAACAATTCCAAAACACCGAATTCCCAAGCGACTAAAGTCATAATGCTAAAAATAATAAAAATCACCAACAAATATATCTTATAGCCTTTTGACATATCTGCTTTCGATTCTATTTCCCTTCCGCTTTCAATTCTTTTGAAAGCTGAAGAGCTTCTTTTTTCAGCTCCGGGCATCGGGATACGATTCTGCGGATAATCGCTTTGGTAAGTGGCTCCCAAGGGTCTTTGCGCTTCTTCTGTGGGCGCCCTCCAGTGCCGGTTCGGTTTTTCATTTTAGCTGGCATTGGCAACGCTGATAATATTGCTGGCGGCTTTATCCGGCTTAATGTTGAACCACTTATCGGCGCTCTGCCGGGCTACCAGTTCCCGGTAATGCTTGTGAACCATGTTGACGCTGTTCCCCAGTTCCCCGGCCACTTTACCCGGATCGGTTGTTTGAGCGAAGCGGTATGATGCATAGCTGTGGCGAAGTGCATTGCGTTTCCAAGCAATCCCCGCTTTTTCGGCAGTTAAGTTTTGAGCATCGTAAAACTGTGTGTATCCCCCACCCCAGATCAGCCCGGTGCGTCCAGCGTACGGGGCCAGCCATTCCGCGCAGTTCTCCCAGATCGGCACGATCCGGCGGGTTGCCGTCTTTGCTTGGTCTTTCCCGACGACGATATGCCGTTCAGCCAGCCGGATGTCGTCCCAAGTGAGGCGCTGGATTTCGGCGCTGCGCAACCCGGCGAACGCGCCCAAGACGATGCTGGGAACAAACTCAATGGACGCAGCGGCGAGAAGCTTGCG
This sequence comes from Verrucomicrobiota bacterium, assembly GCA_003972865.1. Taxonomy (GTDB): domain Bacteria; phylum Verrucomicrobiota; class Verrucomicrobiia; order Limisphaerales; family UBA1096; genus UBA1096. The sequence goes on from QOAX01000069.1 coordinate 6,866, forward strand.
CATTTCAACAGGCGTGTAGATTTCGATGTCAACATCATCGGCTTTGACGGTTTGAGTAGCTTTGACGGGATTATCGGCGGCGTACCCACGAGTAACCGCAAACTCAAACAGGCTGTGTATCGTTGTGCGGTAGTTAATTTTGCTTCTGTTGGTTAGATCCAAGTCATCCAGCCAATGTTGTATTTCAGCAGTTGTGACGTCACTGCAGTCTTTCTGGAAGTCGGCAGCAAAGCGGCCCAATCGGCTACGAAGATCACCAAGATGCCGTTCTGACGATTGCTCGTTGCGTTTGACGATTAGCATCTTCTCCACGACTTCGGAAACACGGGCACGGCTGACCGGCTTGTTTCGCAAAGACCAGAAATTGACCGCCGACAGAACAGAAGTCGGATCACCGGCCGTTTTGAGGCACCTGGCAATCGTTTCAGCCGCAACCGGCAGTGAGACGCCGTACGGTTCTAAAGTGTCTACAGCGGCGGCATATGCGGCGGCATCGGCGTTTGTCATGCTGGCCGCGACAACTTGCTGCTTGCTCATTCTGCGAGCCAGAAGTGTGGCTGCTGTGATTGCTTTGGCTTCGCTGGGGTAAGAGTCCAATCGACGTTGGCCGGTGCTGTAATTGGCCACCATGAATCCCCACTTACCGTTTGGCATTTTGCGGCGGTAGAATTTTACGCTGGCGCGGCCGTGCTTGATCTCTCTGGGCCAATCTTTGGAAGCACGCTTGCGCTTAGTCTTCGTAGCCATGCGCAAACTGTTGCATTAGTGTTGTAATATATGCAAGCACGAAATAGCCAAGAATCCAGAAAAGAGTTTTTTGTTGGGAAAAGCAATGGTTGTCCCGCCAGGACTTGAACCTGAACTAGCGGTGTCAAAGACCGCTGTGCTACCATTACACCACGGGACAGTGGCGGGGGCCTGTGTAAGGGCGAGCCGGCCGTTTTGCGAGTCTTTTTTGCTGAACGCTCAAGAGCACAGCACACCAAACCGAATACCCCGGGTGCTGACCCGCAGGGCGTCGAAGCCGAGCTGGCGCATCGATTGCTCGACGATCATGCTGCCGAACACCGCCACATCGGCACGGTTGGCCGGCAGGCCGGTGATTTCCCGGCGCCTGGCCAGGGGCAACCCCCACAGCCGCTCGCGCCACGCCTCCATCCGATCGAGGGACAACTCGACCTCCTCCATCCGCACACGGTCGTGGTCGTCGATGCCCAGTTCCATCATCGCAAGGATGCTGGCCACGCCGCCGGTGGCCACCAACTGAACCGGGGCCGCTTGGCCAAGCGCGGCGATTTGACGGCGCAATTCCGGCACTCCCCGGGCGCGCAGTTGGGTGTCGATCGATTCTCGGACGGCGGCCAGTTCATCGGCGCTGGGGGGGTCTGAAACGGCGTGGCGCTCCATGAGACGCACCGAGCCAAGCGGGAGGCTCAGGTGAAACCTCATCCCGCCCGCGTCGCCAACAATGAACTCGGTGCTGCCTCCGCCGGTATCGAGTACCACAACCGGCTGCTTGACCAAGCGCGGGTACGACACGGCACCGGCAAAGGCCAGGCGCGCCTCGTCGTCGCCGCTGAGTATCTGCACCGCCTGGCCAAGGGACTCGAGCAGCTCGCCCGAGTTGGCCGCCTCGCGAACCGCGCTGGTGGCGATGATGCGGATGTCACCGCAGTCGTTCCGCCTGGCCAAGGCGAGCAGTTCGTTCACCGCAGCGACGGTCGCCTCGATAGGTTCGGCTTGGAGTTTGCCGTCGACATAAAGGCCTCTGCCAAGCCGTGTTTGGCAGCTGGTTTCGAGATGTGGCGAAATGTTGCCGCCGTGCAGATCGGCGATGAGCAGCTTGACCGAGTTGGTGCCGATGTCGATGACGCCGCGCCGCATGAGGCTCAAGTGTGGTCGTGGGCGAGGATGGCGGCGCCGGTGATGCCGGCGGCGTCGCCGAGCGCGGTGGCCATGATCCGCACCTGCCGCGCGCCAGGCATGATGCGCTCCAGCGCGGCGTCGCGGATTTTTGGCAGCATGTCGGCTTGCAGTTGCTCGATGAGCCCGCCACCCAGCGCGACGACCTCGGGATTGAGCAGGTTGCAGAGGTTCGCGATAGCCACGCCGGTGTAAAGGCAGGTTTCACCCAACACTGCTGCGGCCAGTTCGTCGCCGGCCTCGATGGCACGCCGGAGTTTGCCGCTGCGAATGCGGGTGACGGAGTCGTCGCCGGCATCCATCAACAACGTTTTGGCCCCGTCATTCACGGCTGACTTGACCTTGTTGAATATCGCCGTGCGGCTGGCGAGCGCCTCGAAGCAGCCCCGTGTGCCACAGCCGCAGACCGGGCCGTCCGGGTCGAGAACCATGTGCCCCACCTCGCCGGCCGCCCGGGTGGCCCCGGTCAGGAACACGCCGTTGGTGATGATACCGGCGCCAATACCGGTGCCGAGAAAGATGCTGACCATGTCGTTGGGCTTGGCCTCGAGCTCGAGCCGGTGAATGCCGGTCGCCGCCACGTTGCAGTCGTTGCCGAGCCAGACTGGACAGCCCAGCTCCGCCTCAAGGTCAGCCTTCAGCGGAGCATCGCGCCAGCCGAGGTTCGGGGCGAACAGCACCCGCGACTCGTCGCTGCTGATCGAGCCGGGCGCGCCGATGCCCGCGCCATTCACCTTTGCCGGGTCGATGCCGGCCAACTCCGCGGCGGCGTGGATCGTCTCGACAATCTGACCGCACACGGCGTCATACCCATCCTCCTGGTTGGTCTTGGTTTTTTCCGAGGCGAGGCAGTGATGGTCGGAATCGAAAATGCCGGCGAGTATCTTTGTCCCGCCAAGATCCACCCCGATGTAAAGTTCCTCCATGGGTGATCGTCGGCTCAACCAAGGACACGCTCCACGTTGCTGCGCAGTTCCCGGTTCAGCTCACTCATCGACTGGTCGGCGTCGACGGTGGTGAACCCCCATGACTTGCGAAGTTCATCAAACTTGTCGGCCAGCAGCTGCTGGTACTGGACGAAGCTGTCGAACATGTCCAGCGACAGCCCGAGATCCATGCCGCTCTCCCAGTAGTCGAGCGTGTGGTTCTTCATGAAGTTGCGCTGGATCAGCTTCTCTGGCGGGAGCTTGAGGTAAAACACCGCGTCCGGCTTGATCGCGATGCTGTAGAGGCTTTTCACCCAGTCCGAGTCGAGTCCGCGCACCATGTCCCGCGCCATGAGCGTGTAAATGTACCGGTCCGCCAGCACGATGAACCCGGCACGCAACGAAGGGATGATGATGTTCTCCAGTTGGTCGGCGAAATCGGTCGCGTAAAACAGGCTCAGCGTCGTGCGGTTGAGGATGTTCCCGTTCTTGGCGCTCTCGAGTTCCTCGCTGGCCAGGTTCGAGCGCTTGAGCCCGACCTGTGTGGTGGCGTGGCCGCCGGCCTCGAGCCAATCGACCAGGCGCTGTATCTGCGTCGAGCGCCCGGAGCCGTCAGCGCCCTCGATCACGATCAACCGGCCGGTCAACTCGCTGGGCCTGATCCCCGGCAGTACGTGCCCGAGGAAGCGCTTGGCCAGGGGCCGCGGCGGCTTCACCCGCGAGGTGCCCTTTCGTCTGCCGATTGGTTTGCGCCTGGCTGTCATGTCGGTTGGTCGAGTTCGTATTGACCAAGGTCGATGGCCTTGGCCAAGCGTTGCCGAACGGTTTCCTGCTGTTTCTCGATCGGCTGGTTGGCGTTGATTTGGATCAGCCCAAACTCGCCCTTCATTGCGGAGTACGCCTTTAGCAAACGGCCCTGAAAAACCTTGAAACTCTCCTCGATGTCGCTTGACAGGCCGAGGTCCATCCCCGCCTCGTGGTACTTGAGTTGCGGGCGCCCCTGCAAAATACGGTTCAGCGACACCTCGAGCGGGGCCTTGAAAAAAAACGTCAGATCCGGCAGAGCGGCGAAACTGTAAATGCGCCGCACCCAATCCGGCGAGCAGCCCCGAACGGTGTCGCGCGCGAACGCAGTGAACTTGTACCGGTCGCACAGCACGATGTAGCCGGCCTTGAGCAGCGGCACGAGCTGGCGCTCGTATCGGTCGGCGAAGTCGGTGGCGTGGATCAGGCTGAAGGTGGTCGGCGTGAGCAGCCGCTCCTCCTTGCCGCGGCTCGTGGCGCTCTTGACCAGCTCGGAGGAGTTCCACTCGCTGAAAAACACCTTGAGCCCCTGCAACTCCAGCCAGCACTTGAGCAGGTAGATCTGCGTGGACTTGCCGGAGCCATCGATCCCCTCGACGGCAATCAACCGCCCCGGATAGCCAAGTTGCGCAAAGGTTTTCTCCGGCTTGTTTTTCATCTGCTAAAAAAGAAGAACCGTCCTGAACAACTCAATAGTTCCAACCGAAACGGCTCCCACAATTCGAAACAACTGAGGGAATAAATTGATCGCGACAAGGAGAACAATGAAACCGTATTGTGCAATCTTCATGTAGGTCTCCTCGCTCATGCCGATGACATGCCGCATCACGTGCGACCCGTCGAGCGGCGGGATCGGGATCAGGTTGAACACGCACAAAATCATGCTGATGAAGGCAATCAACTCCAAATTGTGAACGACAGCTCCCGCGCCAACATCGATGGGCAACTCCAAGGCCAACCGGTAAACCGCCATGAGCAGGATTGCCAAGATCACATTCATCGCCGGGCCAGCCATCGAGATCAAAATATCGTCCCGTTTGCTGTTTTCGTAATTGCTTGGGTTGACTGGCACTGGCTTTGCCCAACCGAAAATGGCGATGCCGGGGTCGAACAATAAGATCGCCAGCGGAATCAGCACCGTGCCGATCGGGTCGATGTGCACGATGGGGTTGATTGTCATCCGGCCCATCAGCCGCGCCGTGTCGTCTCCGCACTTGTGCGCCGCCCAAGCGTGGCCAAACTCATGAAACGAGAGAAGCACAACAAGGCACAGCCACATCGCTGCACCGATTGCCAGGTCAGCGATTGTCAGTTGTGACAGGTCAATTCCCACGGCGGCGCAGCGTATCAGACCGTTGGGGGCGTCCCAACCAAAACCCGCTCACGCATTTCTTCAGGCAGCCACTGGGCGTTCACGCAGTTGATCAGCTTCCCGCCGCGCAACGACCGGACAATCTCCTCCGCCGCCTTGGTGCGCATCTCCAGCAAGCCCTCGACGGAGTAAAACGCCGTGTGCGGCGTGAGGATTAAATTAACATTCGACTCGTCGGCGTCGCGCCAAAGCTGAACCAACGGCTCGTCGGCCCGGGCCGGTTCCGATGGAAGCACGTCAACGCCTGCGCCGGCGATTTTGCCCCCACGCAGCGCCGCCGCCAAAGCCGCCGTGTCCACCACCGCGCCACGAGCCGTGTTCACTAGAATCGCGCCTGGCTTCATCCGGCCAAGGGCATCGGCGTCGATCATGTGCCGGGTCTCATCGGTCAATGGCACGTGCAGTGACACCGCATCGCTTGTCTCCAGCAGTTCATCGAAACTGACCATCTCGACGCCAAACACCTTCTCAATACCGGGCCGCAGATACGGATCGTGCGCGATCACCCGCATCCGCATCGCCTTGGCCCGTTGCGCCGTCGCCTGGCCAATCCGCCCCAGCCCGACGATGCCCAGAGTCGCGCCGGCCAGGCGAGGAACCGGCTCAACGGCCCGGCAGTCCCACGGCTCAAGCGACTGTTTCAGTCCGCGCTCCACCCGCAGGAAACCGCGGTTGCAGGCGATCATCATCCCGATCGCCTGGTCGGCAACCTCGTCCACGCCGTAGTCCGGCACGTTGCAGACCGGGATGCCCCGCTCGCCGGCGCGGCGGAAATCCACCGCATCGTAGCCCACCCCGCCGCGGACGATCACCCGGCACTTCTCCAGTCGGTCGATGATCCCGGTAGTAAGGGACACCTCGTGAAAAACAATGATCGCGTCTGCATCCTCGACGCGACCCTCGAGTTCACCGACTGAACGCGCCAACAGGCACTCGACCTTGGCCAAACCGGCGAAAACCGTCTCCTCCGGCTCAACCGGCGGGGAGACGTAGTCAGTAATGACAACCTTGAACATCGCCGCAAAGCTACCGCCCAAGCCACGCTTGGCCAAGCCCACGCGAACTTGCCTTGACCAAGCGCCTTGGCCAACATTGCCGCCGTGAACCGTCTCAACCGACCCCTGAAAGCCGCAAAGCTGTTCTTCGCCTGTGCAATCCCGATCGCGCTTGGCCAAGCCGAAACCCCCGCCGAAGCCTTGGCCAAGGTTCGCCAAGCCCACGCCAAGGCGGAAGCCGACTACACTGCCACGCTGAAAAGCGAACCCAACAACGCCAGCCTGTACCAACAACGTGGCGTGGTGCGGTTTTTTCAACTCAAATTCACCGAGTCGCTGGCCGACTTCGACAAGTTCATCGAGATGATGCCCAGCCGCGAGCCGTACCATTGGCAGCGCGGGCTCGTCCATTATTACGCGGGGAAATACAAGGCCGGCCGCAAGCAGTTCGAGTCGCACCAAACTGTCAACACGCAGGACGTCGAGAATGCCGTGTGGCATTACCTTTGCGTTTCAAAAATCGACGGCGTGAAGGCGGCGGAAAAACTGTTCATCAAAATCACCTCCGACCGACGCGTACCCCTGAAGGAAATCCACGCCCTCTTCGCCGGCAAAGGCACCGAGCAGCAGGTGCTCGACGCCATCAAGGCCGGCGACCCCAGCCAGGCCGCCTTGGCTCGAAACCAATTCTATGGCCACCTCTACCTTGGCCTGTACTACGAGGCGCAGGGCAATGCCAAAAAGACGGCCGGCTACATCGCCAAGGCTGCCAAGGGACACGAAGCGCACGGCTACATGGGCCAAGTCGCGCGAGTCCACCACGAGTGGCTGGCGAAACAGAAAAAACAAACCAAGCAAAAAGCCAATTAAGGTTGAGCAGCGCAGGAAACGAAAAGAATCATGAAGCTGTCTGTGCAACTCACTCTTGTCGTCTTGAGCGCAGCCGTACTGCCACTGTGCTTTCCGCCTTTCGGATGGTGGCCACTGGTGCTTCTAGTGTTTTCACCCCTCCTCATCGCCACGACGAACACCACGCCGCGCCGCGCCTTTTACCTCGGCATGATTCACGGAATCATCGGGTATGGAGCCACACTTTACTGGCTCTTCAACATTTTTGCGGCAGCCGCGATTGTGCTCTTTATTGTTATCGCTTCGTTCACAGCGCTCTTTTGTCTTCTGTTCAACTATTTCGCCAAGCACACCAATTCCGCCGCACTGAAATTGATCCTTGCCGCAACGCTTTGGACCGCACTTGAGTTCTATCGATCCGAGTTGTTCTTTCTTCGTTTCCCCTGGATCACACCCGGTTCAACCCTTGGCCCCACTTATCTGTCTCCGATTGTCGGGGTTTACGGCACGTCGTTCCTTGTCGTTGCAGCTTCCGCCGGGTTCGTGCACCGCAGGACTGTCCCGCTAGCGGTTTTCCTCTCCATTTGCGTGCTGAGCTTGGGGTTGACTCGCCCAGGAATGGTTGAGCCAGACAAAGAAGGGAGTATCACCGTTACGGTCGTGCAAAGCGAAGCCAGCCTCCTGCAGTCCTACGTTGCCCTCACGAAAACGGTGCGCGGGGAATCTCCCGACCTGATTGTTTGGCCGGAGTACGCCTTGCCGTATGATGTCAGGAAGAACTTGGACGATTTCGCCACGCTCACGAATCTCTGTGCCGAGATGGACGCCGTACTGGTTGTTGGCACCCAGACAGCGACAGGCCCTGGGGACAGGGATTGGCACAACACGGCGCTCATCCTCGACAAGCGCGGCGTGCTCGGGGAGTACTACAAGTCGCGGCCCGTTCACTTCTTCAATGACGGAATCCCGGGGCGCTCGTTTCAGCCGATCCAAACCGGCCTCGGAACCTTCGGCACGCCCATTTGTTTTGACTGCGACTACAGCGAAGTGGCGCGGAAGATGGTTGAGCTCGGGGCGGAGTATTTTGCGGTGCCGAGCTTTGATGCCGAATCGTGGTCGGCAACCCAGCATTTGCAGCACGCTCTCCTGTTCCGGTTGCGTGCCGCTGAGACCGGCCGCTGGTTCGCCTGTGCGGCGAGTTCCGGGGTCTCCCAATTCATCGACCCTCATGGCAATGTGCACAAAAGCCTGCCGCCCATGAAAACAGGAGTGCTGACCCAGCGCATCGGCAGGAGCGCCCACACAACCTTTTTTCTTCGCGCGGGTTGGTTGTTTCCTTGGCTGACCCTTGCCTGTTCCGCCATTCTGCTTGTGTATGGCACCATCAGAATAATCGCCTTGAGAAGAAGAAAGATTCAACCAAGCTCTGGCCAAAGGCTCAACTGAAGGATTAATCCCCCCAAGGGCATCAATCACCGGCTCTCCAAGCCTCCGGCCTGGCCCAGCGCTTGGCCAAGCGCGGCTCACGGAATTCGGCAGCCGATTGTCAACAGGACGTTTGCCCAAAGCGCCTGGTCGGCGGTTTGAATGGTCAGCACATGGTCGTCTGACATGACCGCGTCGTAGAAATCCCACTTCTGAATCGGTTCGATTTTCAGGCCCAAGTTTGCCTCGCCAATGATTTGATCGTACTCGGTCCAGACCGGCGGCGGACCGTGTTTCGCGTAAGGATCATCGTCCGGAATACCCATCGTGTTGATGGCCTCCAGCGGAATTGCCGTAACCAATGCCCGCAACACCTGGCTGCAGGTCACCACTCCCGGCGAGAGATTCAACGACACCAACTCGGCTTCCGGCCCGATTTTGGACGAAGCCGGGTAGTTGCCGTCGCTAATCAAAACTTTCGAGTGATGGCCCGCTTGGCCAAGGATTCCATTGATCTCCGGATGAATCAGTTGGGAATGCAAGAGCACGGCGGAAATCTATAGATCACCCAAGCGACTGCCAAGCAACGATTCCACAGCCCTTGACCAGGCGCGGATCAAGCTTGAAGCTGCGGCATATTTCCCCTATTCACGGGCCACACTTTTAGATCTATACAATTTTATGAAACGCATTGTTCAATACCTTGGCTTAACGGCTCTAACGTTGGCCTTAACAGGCTGTTCTCCTTCCAGCGATAAACCAGCTGCCGACGGCTCCTCCGACACCAGCGGTGACACCAGTGCTCCAGCAAAAACCAAAGGGATCATCGCCTACACGCCGCTCACGCTTTCCAACCCGTTCTTCAAGATCATCGGCGACCACATTACCGCCGAAGCCGCAAAGAACGGCTACGACACGCTGATGGTCGATCCGGACATGGACGTAAAAAAACAGTCCGATCAATTCGACGATTTCATCTCGAGTGGTGTCACCGCCATCATACTCGTGCCATGCGACCGACTCTCGATCGGGCCCGCCGTGAAATTAGCCAATGCCAAGGGCATCCCGGTGTTCACCGTCGATGCCAAGTGCGCGGCAGAGGGCGCTGAAATTGCCGGACACGTCGGCACCGACAACTTCCAGGGCGGTGAACTCGCCGGCCAGGCGATGGTCAAGGCGCTCGGGGAAAACGGCGGCAAGGTGCTTATTCTGGATTTCAAAAAAGCCCACTCCTGCGTACTGCGCGTGGCCGGCTTCAAGAAAGTTATTGACGCACACAATGCCGGCCAGACCACCGGCAAGATTGAGATCGTCGCCGAACTCAACGGCAACGGGGCCCGCACCGAGGGGTACCAATCGACCGCAGACGCCCTCCAAGCACACGACGACCTGGATGCAGTCTTCGCGATCAACGACCCGTCAGCGCTGGGCGCCTACACCGCCATCGAGGAGGCCAAGAAACAGGATCAAATCAAAATCATTGGTTTCGACGGCCAACTCGACGGCAAACAGGGCATCAAAGATGGCAAAATTTTCGCCGACCCCATCCAGCATCCGGACAAGATGGGGCAGCAGATTGTCCAGAACATCATGAAGTACCTTGCTGGCGAGGAATTCCAGAGAGACACACTCATCCCTGCCACGCTGTACGACAAGGCAATGGCTGATCAGGATCCTGAGCTAAAGTAATCCGACTGCATGCCCTCCACTCCTGGTCCGCCCACCGAAATACCGCTGCTTCGAATGCGCGGCATTCGAAAGTCGTTCCCCGGTGTCAAGGCGCTCAAGGGGGTCGACCTCACACTGCAAGCCGGTGAGGTGCTGGCGTTGCTCGGTGAGAATGGCGCGGGCAAAAGCACACTGATCAAGATACTCGGTGGTGCACATCAAATGGACGAAGGCACCATTGAGATCAACGGCCAACCGGCCAGCGTTGCCACGCCGCAGTTATCGCAGGCCTCCGGTATCGGCATCATCTATCAGGAGTTCAACCTCGTTCCTTACTTGACCGCACGCGAAAATATTTTCCTCGGACAGGAACCCTGCCGAATCAGTTTCATCCCCAAGCGCGACGAATCAGCCAAGGCCAGGGCTCTGTTTGAGCGTATTGGCGTCGATATCCCCATCGAGGCTGAGTGCCGCCAACTCAGCGTCGCCCAGCAACAGATCGTCGAGATCGCCAAGGCTCTCGCCCAGGATGCCCGCATTATCGTCATGGATGAACCCAGCGCCGCCCTCTCGCCACGCGAAACTAGGGGCCTGTTCAGGGTCATTGATGAACTCAAGTCACACGGCATCGGCATCATCTACATCAGTCATCGGCTGGATGAAATTTTCGAGGTTGCCGACCGCGTGACCATCCTGCGCGACGGCGAACACATCGATACCCGGCCAATTGCCGACCTCACTCGCGAGAAAATGATCGAGTTGATGGTGGGCCGCAGTCTCGAGAAGGAATTTCCCAGGCGCCAGGCCTCGCTTGGCCAAGCGCGGTTCGAAGTCACCAACCTTCAACACGGCTCCCAAGTGCGCGGCGTTTCGTTCAACATCCGAGCCGGCGAGGTGCTCGGTCTCACCGGCCTCGTCGGTGCCGGTCGCACCGAGACCGCCCGACTACTATTCGGTGCCGACCGCCCTGAACATGGTGTCATCCGCCTCGACGGCAAACCGCTTAAAATCAAGTCACCGCGCGACGCCATCCGGCAGGGCATCTGTCTGCTTACCGAGGATCGCAAGACTCACGGCCTGGTGCTTGGCCAGACCGCCCGTGAAAACTTCGGACTGCCCAACCTGAGCCAGTTTGCCTCGCTTGGCTTCATCCGCCAACGGGAGGAATCACGGGAGTTCCTCCGTTACGTCGATCAAATCCAAATCAAGATCGCCGACCCCGAACAAATCACAGGCACCCTCTCCGGCGGCAACCAACAAAAAGTCGTCCTGGCCAAGTGGCTCCAACGCAACGCCGAGGTCATCCTCTTTGACGAACCCACCCGAGGCATCGACGTCGGTGCCAAATACGAGATTTACCAACTCATCAATCAACTCGCCACCGATGGGAAGGCCATCCTGATGATCAGTTCCGAACTGCCCGAGGTGCTGGGCATGAGCGACCGCATCCTTGTCATGAACGAAGGCAGAGTCACGGGTGAAATCACCGATGTAGCTCAAGCCACCCAGGAAGACATCATGAACCTGGCGACTAGCCGGGAAACGTTGGCCGCATGAAAAATATTGACTACGCAAAACTGTTTTCCGACTACGGCACACTGTTTGTTCTATTGCTGCTATGTATCGGCTTTAGTTGGAAGACGCTGGATGAGCAATCGCCGACAAGCGCCGACACCGCCCAGCGCTTGGCCAAGCGCATTTCTGACGAACTTTCATCAGGCTCAAACGTTATCGTCCTTACTCGCCAAGGCGGGGACGGGGAAAGCTTTGCCGCCGCACTGAAAGAAAATTTAACCAAGGCCGAGTTAAACGTGGTTCAAACCGTCGTTGGTCAACCGGCCGACGCGCGAAAAGCATTGGTCAAATACGGAGCAACAGGAAACAAACTTGCCGGAATCACCGCCGACAAACACATGGCTAACTTCTGCAATGCCAACCTGGCCAAGCTCGCCGAGACGCACCCCAGTCTGGCCAAAGCAAAGGTCTATCAACCGCAAACTTATCGTTGGCCGAACTTCCTGAAGAAAGACAACCTGCTCAACATCATGAAGCAGATCTCCGTGGTGGCCATAATTGCCATCGGGATGACCATGATCATCATCACCGCCGGCATCGACCTTTCGGTCGGCAGCCTCATCGCCTTCTCCGGCGTCATCACGGCTCTGGCTATTCGCGGCTTGGGAGGCGACGACCCGACACTTGGTCACCTTTGGCTCGGCAGCCTGGCCGGTATTTTGGTTTGCGGTTTGGTAGGCTTGTTCACCGGCGGATTGGTCACGCTGTTTGGCATCCCGGCCTTCATCGCCACGCTGGGCATCATGTTCAGCGCCCGCGGCCTGGCTTTCATCTTCGCCGACTCGGAACCGATTGTCGTCCAAAACGAGATCTTCGGCTGGCTGGGTCGCGGTCGGGATTTCCTTGGCCTGCCCAACTCGGTTATCCTGATGCTGATCCTGTTCGCCATTGCCCATGTGCTAATGACGCGCACCTCGATCGGCCGCTACATTTACGCCGTTGGTGGCAATCCAGAAGCCGCAAGACTCTCCGGTGTGCCGGTCAAATGGGTGTTGGTGTTCGTGTACACACTGACAGGCCTTCTGGCCGGCCTGGGTGGCGTGATGGAAGCCTCACTGCACGTCACAGGCGACCCCAAAGCTGGCAACCTGGTGGAACTACAGGTCATCGCCGCGGTTGTTGTGGGGGGAACCAGTCTGGCTGGTGGTCAGGGCAAAATATTGGGAACCCTGATCGGCGCATTCATCATCGGCGTGATTCGCAATGGCATGAACCTCACCGGCGTTGAGGCCCACATGCAAAGCGTAGTTTACGGCGTCGTCATCCTGATCGCCGTCCTCATCGACCGCCTAAAATCCCAGGGCTTTCGACTCCGGAAGCGCTGACACAAAGGGATCAGTTGACTGTCCTAGGAACTTACGAAGGTCTTGATGAAGGCTTCCTCGGACTCGATGTCGCCGATGAGCACCAGCTCGTCACCCTTCTGCAGCACTTCACTCGGCTCGAAGTGGACCAAGTGGACGTCGCGACCATCAACTTCGCGCTGAATGGAGATCACACTGCAGCCGGTGCGCCCACGAATCTCGGATTCAACCAACGACTTGTTCTCAAGACTCGGTGGCAGCTCGATTCGGAAAACGTTCAATCCCTCGGCCACCATCAGGATGTCGCTGTGCTTGAGCAGATTGAAGATGATGTTCGCCCCCATCGAGGCGTAGGACGCAACAAAATCGGCTCCGGCACGGTGAAGCGTACCGACGTTGCGCTCCGAGTTGGCCCGACTGATGATCTGGGTTTCCGGGCAGAGTTTGCGGCAGTAAATGGTGAGATAGATATTGGTGTCGTCCTGGCCGGTGGTGATGATGACCGTGGAGGCTTCGCTGATTTTGGCCTCCTCGAGCACCTCGAGCCGGGCGGCACTGCCCAGCACGTAGTACTTGTCGTTGCGAATGCGGCTCGGCAGTTCCTCGACAATCTTGTAATTGAGTCCGCGCTTGGCCAGGGCACGCGCGGTGGCTCGCCCCACGCGGCCGCCGCCGATGATGACCACATGGGATTCCTCGATATGGTAGATACAGAACACCCCGTTGTAGTTCTGAATCATTTCCTTGGAACCCGCGAGCACCAGAACCGTACTTTCGCTGATCTTGGTTTCCGGGCCGGCACCTTTGTACTTACCACGATCCCAGACTCCGACCACACTGGTATTGGTCATTTCCCGGAAGTTGCACTCGGCCAGCGTCTTGCCGACGAGCGGCGTACCCATGACCATGGCCTCGGCGATAAGCAGTTGGTCAAAATGACCGATCACATGTGCCATGGCATCATTACCTATGGTGCGGCGAGAGAGGAATTGCCCCATCATTTCGCCCAGGCGAATGACGTTTTTGCTCCCGGCAAGTTCCAGGATATCAATGGACGCCTCGGACTTGGCCAACGTTACCACCCTAACCTTGTTATCCACCAACTCGCGTACAGTAAAGGCGATGTGGGCGTTGGCCTCGTCCTTGCCGGTGGCCACGACCATCGCCGATTGCTCGACGCGGACATTCCGATAGGCCTCCGGATCGTCCGA
>QOAX01000159.1 GCA_003972865.1 Verrucomicrobiota bacterium
GGCTGCGAAGACTCGCACCACGCGCTGCATGACTTCGCGTGGACGCCCGACGGCGATCTGATTTTCCGTGAGGGGATTTTTCATCACAGCCAGGTCGAGACGCCTTACGGCCCGGTGCGCCAGCAGAACAGCGGCTGGTTTCGCTTCGAGCCGAAGCGGCATCGGCTGACGGCGTTTGGCACCCACCAGAGCACCAACCCGTGGGGCGTGACATTCGACGACTGGGGCCAGCACATGGCGAGCTTCCCGATTTACGCGCAGGCCTTCCACTCGCTCGATCCTCCGTATCCGGCACAGCACCCCCGTCCGGTTGGCCTGCGGGCCTATTCCGGCACCTGCGGCCAGGAGTTTGTTGATTTCCCCAACTGGCCGGAGGAAATGCAGGGAGGCTTCGTCAAGGTGCGGTACAAGCCGACCAACCGCGTCGAATTCCATCGCTGGCACGAATCCGGGTTTGGCTACGACGAGGAGTATGTCAGCAACATCATTTTCTCCCGCAACCTCAGCTTCATCCCGGTCGATCTGCGCTACGGGCCGGATGGCGCGATGTACGTTTGCGACTGGTACAACCCGGTCAAAGGCCACGCCCAATACTCACTGCGCGACGAGCGGCGCGACCGGGTGAGCGGCCGGATTTTCCGCATCATGCCCAAGGGAGCCAAGCCGCAGAAGATGCCGCGGATCGACGGCGCGCCGCTTGGCCAACTGCTCGACATCCTGAAGCGCCGCGAATACCGCTACCGCTACTGGGCCAAGCGCGAACTGCGCGAGCGCGATCCGGCAAAGACCAAGGCCGCGCTCGACTCATGGGTGGCCAAGCTCGACCCAAACGACCCTCGCCATCGCCACCACCAGATCGAAGCCGTATGGACTTATCGCGGCATCGACACCACCAACACCCAACTGCTCCGCGAGTTGCTTGAGTGTGACGACCACCACGCGCGCGCCGCAGCGACGCATCAATTTCGCTACTGGCACGATCAATTCGACAACGGCCCGGCGCTCCTCCGAAAACTCGCCAATGACCCGAGCGGCCTCGTGCGCATGGAGGCCGCCATCGCCACGAGCTACATCGGTACACCCGCCGCACTCGACGCTTTGCTCGACACGATTAAGCATCCGAACATCGGCCACCTGAGCTACGCCATCCGCACCGCGCTCGGCTCGCGCACGATCGAGCCGTTGTGGAAAGGCAATGCCGACTTCATCGCCGAACATCCTGAACTGGCCGTGTTCATGACCGCCTTCAACCTGCGCCAAAAAATGTCGCCCAACAAACGTTACTCCGCAAAGGACGCGCAATTTGATTCACAGAAAAACTTGAAGGTCGTGAAGATCTCGGCGGTAAAGGAAAGAATGCTTTACGACATCACACAATTCGAGGTGCTAGTCGGCCAACCGGTCCGCATCGACTTCACCAACCCGGACGCCACGGCACACAACATCGTGATCGTAATGCCGGGTGCCAGCGAGGAGGTTGGCCTGGCAGCCAACGAAATGGCCAAGGATCCCAAGGAAGCGCGGCCAATTTGTGCCCAAGTCAAAGAAAGTGCTCCACGCCACCCGGATGGTAGCCCCGCTCTCCGCAACGGCTCTCCGTTTCACCGCGCCCAAGGAGCCCGGCGACTACCCTTACATCTGCACATTCCCCGGCCACTGGATCATTATGAAGGGCGTCATGGTGGTGAAGTAGTTCACAAAAAAAACACCGTTTGGCCCAGCGCTTGGCCAACGGCGTTTCGTGAAGGAAAAGATTCGGTTTAATCGATTAATTCGCCTCGGGCGAAGGCGCGGCGAGGAGTTCCTCAACCTTGCTCTCAAGATCAGGACGGGCGTTCAGGTCGGCAAGGTTGCCTTCCTTGTCCACCAACCACATGGCCGGGATGCTACGGATGCCGTGTTTTTTGGAGATGCTGTTATTCCATCCTTGGCCGTCGAAGTATTGCGGCCAGGGCATTTCCTCTTTTTTGACAAATCGGCGCAGCGCACTCTCCTTGCTATCGAGCGAGATACCGACGATCTCGAAGCCTTTCGGGTGCAATTTGTCGTAGGCCCGCTTCACGTTGGGCAACTCGGCCACACACGGGCCGCACCACGTCGCCCAGAAATCGATCAGTACCACCTTGCCTTTCATTTTTGACACATCGACTTTTTTGCCGTCGATGGAGGTGAACTGGATGTCCACCGGTTTGCCAATGCGATTATCCGCTTGGGGGTTGGCAGCGGCCAACTTGACATCTTTGCCGGTGATGTCCTTGATGATCGCCTTGACCAACGTGATGCTTTTGCCGCAGGTCTGGTCGTCATTGCGGCACTCGGCCACGGTCATTTTGCAGCCGCAATCGCACTTCGCCGCGTTGGCTTGTTTCAGGATGGTGGCCTGCTGTTCCTTGGTGAACTGCGACAAATCGATGGCGGGGATTGTTTTGTAAGCCGTCGACTTGATTTCAGTTTGCGCCTGCGGCGTAACGATGCCAGCCAGCAAAAAAGCGGCAATTGACAGGATTAATCGTGACTTCATAATAGCCGGACGATCGCTGACTCGGCCGATGTTAACAAGCTTTTTGTTTGATCTTCTTCGGTCCGGGCGCGAGCTTTCCTTTTCGCTTTTCGTGGAACCGCTTGGCCAAGGCGCTGTCGTCGGCCAATAACTCGTCGAGTTTGGCCAAGATCGCTCTGTTGTCCTGTGGTTTGTAAGACTCGAGCGCCTCCTGGTATTCCGGGATGCGATAGAGGAAATCTCCTATCGTCTCGGCGTCGGCTTTGCGTCCGTTTTTGCCATAGCCGATATCTTCCAGCAAATGGGCGTTGAGTTCCTGTTCAAACTGGCCGCCCATCGGCAGCGCCAACATCGGCTTGGCCAACTGAAGCGCCTCGGTCATCAGCGTGAAACCGGCGGTGGAGATCACGGCTTTCGACGAGGCCAGGTCGGCGAGAAAACCATCGAGACTGAACGGTCGAAAACTGAAGTTGCCTTCTTCGCCCTCGTGCCCGGCGCCATACACAAGAAATCGTTTGCGCGGGAATTCATCAAGCATGGCCATGAACGATTCGAACTCCTGCGTAAAATAGACGAGAATATGACCCTCATCACTTGGCCTGGCATCCAGTACTGACTGTCGAAGGATTGGTGGAAACAGGAAAGTACGATCATTTTTCACCTCGCCATAATAGAACGTCGTGATGAGTGAGATATCCGGCTTGGGCACAAAGGCGCGAATCACCGTCTCGGTGACGAGCGCGTCTTTCCTGAGAATCGCCGGACAGGGATACTCCATGTAACGCATCCGATGCTGATTATCGATGGAGATGAGCGGTAGGTCACGGTGATTGGCCATGTAGGCAGTGGTCGGCTCGAAGTCGGTAATCACCACGTCCGGTTGAAACTCGTTGAAAACCGTCTCCTTGAATTCTCGGAATTTTGAAATACCGCCGGTCAGCGACTTGAGGTTCTTGATCGCCGTCTGTAGTTTGCTGATGCGGTTTTGAATGGCGACGATGTGCAAGCCCGGCACGTCGAACATGTCGAAATCATCCTTTAGGTTCCGGTAGCCGCGATCGTAACTCACCCCGAGCAACTCGTGTCCCTGTGCCCGCAAATGCGTCATCATTTCCCGAGCCCGGGACGAATGCCCGGATCCACTCCCCGAAACCCCGTAGACGATTTTAGCCATCCTGTTCGCCGTCGCGACTAACGACGGCGACCACGGGACGCGGGCATGGATTTAATGAAACCCTCGACGATGGCTGAAATCTCGGCGGGGGTCAGTTTGCCATCCTTGTCCTTGTCGCCGTCGATCGACCATTTTTCGGCGGCGGCCTGAACCTCCGCGGCGGTGATTTCCCGGTCGCCGTCGGAGTCGGTTGCGTAACTGAAGGCCCGGGCAATAACAGCGCTCGCGCCGATGGATTCACCAAAACGACCAGTGGGGCGCCGTTGGCCCCCACGATCCGCTTGGCCACCGACTCGGCCTCCACGCTCGCTGGGCTGTTCACCAAGCAACTTAGCAAAACCTTGAATCAGGTCTGGTCGACCAACCAATTTTTCATCACCGGCCCAAGTGGCGTGAAGTTGCGTCCAAACCTCCTGAAACTTCCCCTTGGCCAAGCCGGACTCGGCCCTGGCGTGGGCCAGGAATTTCTCCGCGACGCGCTTGGCCAAGGCAGGCGGGTCAACGGGCGGTCGGGCAATTCCGCCACCGCCAGCCGGGCGACGACCACCAGCGCCACCGGGACGGCCGCCGCGACTCTGCATGAGGCGTGCGGTGATCTCAGGCGTGTCGCCGTACTGCTGTTGCGCCTTGGCCAATTCGGCTTTCAACTCGGCGATGCGGTCCTTGTTTTCCGGCTTGGCAGCAAGATCGTTCAACTCGTGCGGATCGTTTTTCAAATCGTACAGCGCAACGCGATCTTCCTTGGGCCGATAAAACAACTTCCACCGATCGTCGCGGATGGCGCGCTGGTCATCCATGTATGCGGTGAAGAGATGGTCGCGCACCTTGGCCTGTTTGCCGTGAATGACCTTGGCCAAGCTCTTGCCCTCAACCTCGTCGGGAATCGGAAGACCGGTCAGCCCGCAGAGTGTCGGATAAATGTCGTAAAGATAAACCAAGGCATCCGACGAGCCTTTTGGAATACCAGCGCCACTGGCGAAAATCTGCACTCGCGACGTGTGCTCGAAGGCGTTGTGTTTGCCGGACTGCCCGTGGCTATCCATCGCCATGCCGTGATCGGTGGCGAACAGGATGAGGGTGTTTTCCGACTGGCCGGTTTTCTCGAGCGTATCGAGCACGCGGCCGATGTGATGATCGAGATGTGAGATTAGGCCGTAGTACGCCGCATAGCGCTGCTTAGCGCGATCAACCGGCGATGCATCACCGCCTCGGCCACCTCGACTACCTCGACTACCTTCGCGACGACTGCCACCTCGACTGCCACCTCGACTACGACCTCCCAAACCTTCACGTCGATCAACCAAGTCGGGGCGAAGGGCAGCATTGTTTGGGGGGAGAGTGATTATTTCAGGATCATACATCGTGGCCCATTTGCCCGGAGGTGTCACCGGCGAGTGCGGCGCGGTGAACGGGATGTAGCAGAAAAACGGCTGCTCCTTTTTCGATTGGCCCTCGATGAACTCAATCGCCGCATCGGCGAACAGGTCGGTGGAAAAGGTTTCGCCGGCGTCATACGGCACCATTAAGCCGGCGACCATGCGATGGACCGGCACATTGATGTGTGACCGTGCCGCACCACCAAAGAAGACCGCCTCAGCCTCATCAAAACATTTTTCAAAAGACGATTCACCGTTGTGCCACTTGCCGGTGGCGAAGGTCCGATAACCAGCCTTTTGAAACACCTGCGGCATCAGCACCCCGGAGTCGAGTCGCAGCGGCGCGCGGAACAGCGGCTTGCCGCTCATGATCATCGCCCGGCTCGGCAGGCAGGTGGCAGGGGTCATCGAGCCTTGTATGTACGCCTGGTTGAAGACGAAGCCGCTGTTGATGATGCGATCCATGTTCGGGGTCTTGATGTCCGGGTTACCCAACGCGCTGAAGGCGTCCGGTCGCTGGTCGTCGGTGAAGATGAAAAGCACGTTCGGCCGCTTGGCCGCCGAGGCCGCGCTTGGCCAAGCGATCGCGCCGATCAGCGCGACAAAGAGAGTCAGGGTTCGTTTTGTCATGACAGTTGGTTTAAGCAAAACGGCCGGGGCCGGGATAGGTTACAGATATATGACCGCTCATTGGCCGGCGCGACTGTTATTTTCCCCGCCTGGCCTGGGTAATGACGTAGGGCGGCTTGTCAAACGTCGTGCCGTCGCCGAGGACGCGTGGATCGCGGGCTCTCTTCAAGCGCCTCATCAACTGGCTGTTCAGTCTCTTTTTGACTGCGGCAAACTTCTTATCACCGGCCACGTTGTTGATTTGGTCCGGGTCATCGGCGAGCACGTACAATTCCTCGCGCGGGCGTTTGCCAAAGGCGTAATCGTAGTGCCACTTCCATTTCTCGTCGTTGCGGCGGTCGATGATCCAAGCCTTGGTCGGGCTGGCATCCATGTCGCCATAGGTGACGAAGGTGTTCTGCTCGAGCGCCTGAAAACTGGGCGCTCCGTCTCGTGTGATATTGTACGGGTTGCCCATTGGCCAGCGATCCGGTGCGAAGTTGACGATGTACAGGTAGTCCCCGGTGCGGAGGGCGCGTTGCGGATAAGGCAGCAATCCTTCGCGAGCCTTCGCGACGTGACGTTCGCGGCCGGTGATCACCCAACTGCGTTTTGGGTCGACGAGCCCCTCTTTTTTGGAATTCAAAACCGGCACGAGACTGCGGCCGGTCATCACTTTCGGACGCTTAACGCCGCCGATCTCGAGAAGGGTCGGGGCCAAATCCATGAGATTGACGAAGTCATCAACGATACGTCCGCCGGGTTGGCCGGGCCACCAAATGGCTAGCGGCACTTGCACTCCAAAGTCGTACAGGTTGCATTTGCCGCCGGGAAAACCGGGGGCGCCGTGGTCGCCGCTGATGACGACCACCGTGTTATCAAGCTCACCCAACGTCTCGAGCCGCTTGAGGATCAGGCCCAGCGCGGTGTCGAACGCCTGCACCTCGCCGAGGTAGTCGGCAAAATCCTGCCGCACCTCGTTCACGTCCGGCAGAAACTTCGGCAGCCTGCCCTTCAAATCGTCCGGGTTGATGCCCCACAAATCCTTGCCGGAACCTTTCGTCCACTTGCGATGCACGAGCGTCGGGCCAAACCAGTAACAGAACGGCTTGTCACCATCGCGGTCGGCAAGGAACGAGTTGAAGTTGCCCATCACCTCGTCGTAAAGGATTTGCTTGGCATCCTTAACCGACATACCGGTGGCCACGCGCTTGGTAGTTGCTTGCGAGAAACCGTTGAACCGGCTGCCGCTTTTCTCGTAGCCATGTTTGCCCGCACCGTAAGGCGCATCCCTCGGCGTGCCTGGACTCCAAACCTTGTACGTCTCGCCGATGTGATAACCAGCCTCGCGCAGCATCAGCGGGTAAGCGGGGATGGCCGGATCCCACTTGGCCCCCTGCAAAATCGCCCCCATGCCTGTGCGAAAAAAGTATTGACCGGAGAGCAGCGAACTGCGGCATGGCGTGCACGACGGCGCGGTGACGAAGGCGTGCTTGAACAACACCCCCTTGTCGGCGATGCGATCGAACGTCGGCGTCTTGACGACGGTGTTCGCGCCGGGACGGGCCTCGACCTTGGCGTAGGCGCTGGCGTACTTGCCCCAGTCGTCGGCGAACGCAAACAGGATGTTCGGCCGCTTCTCCTTCGCCAAGCCGGCCAACGGCAGTAGCACGCTCAGGGCAAAAATCAGGATTCGTCTTTTCATGATGATAATCGGCCGCCAATTGTGGCCAAGCGCTTGGCCAACGCAAGCTACTTGTCAGCGCTCACCGCTCACCAGCACCCGATGTTTCGCGAACGGTTTGCGGAGGGACTTGGAGAGGTCGTCCTGCAAGGCTTGCACTTCGCGGTACACG
Source organism: Verrucomicrobiota bacterium (assembly GCA_003972865.1). Classification (GTDB taxonomy): domain Bacteria; phylum Verrucomicrobiota; class Verrucomicrobiia; order Limisphaerales; family UBA1096; genus UBA1096. The sequence goes on from QOAX01000159.1 coordinate 7,516, forward strand.
GCGACGTTTTCGGCGTTTGGCTCGGCGGTTTCGCGCGTGTTCAGTTTCACGAAACGGTCGGTGATTTCCTCGATGTTCACCTTGTCGCCCTGATGGTTGCGGAGGCTCCACAGCGCCTGCAACGCCGCTCCGTACGCCGCCCCCTCGCCAACCTTGAGCGTGACGACTTGGGCGTTGAAAACGTCGGCCATGATTTGCCGCCAGAGCTTGGAGTTCGCCCCGCCGCCGGTTGCGCGAATCTGCGTCGGCTTGACGCCGAGTTTCTCGAGTCGGCGGAGGCCGTAGTTCATGCCAAGCGTGACGCCTTCCATCGTCGCACGCGCGAAATGTTTCCCCGTGAACGTCCCGGCGCGGACGCCGAAGTAGACGCCGGTTCCGTCCGGCACGTTGGGCGTGCGCTCGCCCTCGAGGTACGGGAGCAACAGCAAGCCGTCGGAGCCAACCGGGGCTTTGCGTGCAACCGCCTCGTACTGGGCGTGCGTCCACTTGAAATCCTTCCGGATCAACTCGGTCGCCACGGTGACGTTCATCGTGCAGAGCAACGGCAGCCAGCGGTTGGTCGAGTCGCAGAACGCGGCGATCTCGCCCTTGGGATCGATCACCGGTTTGCCGGCGCAGGCGTAGATCGTGCCGCTCGTCCCGAAGCTGGCCGTAACCACTCCCGGGCTTGTGTTGCCGGTGCCGATTGCGCCCATCATGTTGTCGCCGCCACCGGCGCTGACGAGCACGTCGGTGTCCAGGCCAAGCCGCCTGGCCGTGGCCGCCTGCAGCGTACCGGCCGGTTGATCACTGGAAATGAGCTTGGGCAGCTTGGCCTCCAAGCCGGCGTCGATCGCTTTGAGCGTTTTCCTCGACCACTTGCGAGTGCGGACGTTGAGCAGCGCCGTGCCGCTGGCGTCGCCGTACTCCATCACCGCATTGCCGGTCAGCCAAAAGTTCAAATAGTCATGCGGCAAAAGCACGGTGGCCAAGCGTCTGAAGTTTTTCGGCTCATGTTTTTTGAGCCAAAGAATTTTGCCCGCAGTGAAGCCGGGAAGAACCGCGTTGCCGAGTTCCTTGATCGAGCCTTTCAGGCCGCCCAACTTGCCCATGATCTCGTCGCACTCTTCCGCTGTCGATGTGTCGCACCACAGCTTGGCTGGACGAATGACCTGGCCTTTTTTATCAAGTGGCACGAAACCGTGCTGCTGGCCGCTGACCCCGATGGCTCTCACTTCGCCGGCCGTGGCCTTGGCCTGCTTGAGCGCAGCGCGAATGCTGGCCTCGGTAGCGTCGATCCAGTCGGCGGGATGCTGTTCCTTGGCTCCGGCGGGGAGGCCTTTGATCAGGCCGTAAGTCTTGGAGCGTTCGCCAAGAACCTTGCCGTTTTTTGCGTCCACAACCAATGCCTTGGTGGACTGTGTGCCGCTATCGATGCCGATGACTAATTCCCTCATGCCGCTGCGAGTGATTGCGGCGGAGGGAATACCACACCGAGGCATTGGAACCAATAAGGAAGGGTCGCAGACTTACTCCTGCTGGGTGGTTTCGATTTCGTCGTTGAGAGCGGCGAGTTCGAGGAAGAGTTTCTCGATGTCGCGGTAGTAAATTTCGGCCTCGAGTGTTTTTTTGAGCGAACGCAGGGTTTCGATTTTAGCCTCGGTGGTGAGCCGCTTTTTGCGGAGCGGGGCTGGGATGTCTTTTTCCGCCGGGGGAATCACCGGGAAAACCAGGCGCGACAACTTGCCGTCGGCGCTGCTTTTGCCCTTGGCCTTCTTCTGCGTGCGCACGCCACGGAACCAGTCCGCCGGCGTGCCCATGCCGTCGCCGTTGTCGTCGAGCAGCGCGTTCTCCGTCACCAAGCGATCGTTTTCGCGGTAAAATTCACCGGCCTGGCGCGAGGCGATCAGGAACGCCTCGAGCACCGACACCGCTCCGTCCTTGTCGAGGTCGGCCCCCGCCTGGCCAAGCGCAGCCGCCATGTAGCCGCCGAAGCGGCAGAAGTTTTGCTCGTAGCCGCTCTTGGTCGCGGTGGCAACGACGCGGTTCGGGCCGGAGAGTGATCGGATGAACGGCGCGCTGCAGGAACTGGTGTTGATGAACACAAGCGGCCCACGATGCGGCTTGAGCCAATGCTTAAAATCCGCGTCCGAGGCGTCGTTGCCAACGAGGTTGAACTTGGCCGCCTTGCCGTCGAACGTGCCGTGTCCGACGAGCAAAATCCAAATTTCACCGTCCGGCTTTTCAACCCATTTTTTTAGTGTCGACTCGACGGTCTTTCGCGCGCCGGTGTCTTCCGGCTTGTTGGTGATGTGCACCAGCTCGGCGGCGTTGCCGCCGAACGCCCCGGCCAACTCCCCCGCCCACTCGGCGAACAGCTCGGTGTATTCCTCCTCGCCGCCGGCCCCGGCGATGATCATCACGCGACGCTCCCCGGCGTCGTTAAAAACGGCGACCTCCGCGGCCGGCTTGGCCAGGGGCAACAGCAGCAGGCTCAGCAACAACAACCTCATGGCAGCCAATGCCTCCTTCGCAGCCACCACTCGGTGACGAGCAACAGCAGCGCGGCGGCGAACATCCACGGCAGATGCCACAGCGGGGTTTGGAACGATTCCATCACGGGCGATTGTTTGCTTGGCAACTCTTTCGCCCACTTGGCCAAATCGCTGACAGCAAGTACGCGGCCGCCGGTGCGCTTGGCCAAGTCCTGCATCAGCGCGACGTTGGGCTGAAGTGAGCGGAACTCGTCCGCCGCCGGGTTGCTGGCCCAGCCAGCCTCGACGTCGCCGATCACCTTGCCGTCCTCATCGCGCACCTTGGCCCTTGCCACGTAGCCGCCCTCCTCTCGCGGGATGTAAAACGACTCGAACGCGCCGGTCTCGGTGCCGGCCAGCTCGACCGACAAGTCGATGGCCTTCGATTCGTCGCCGGCCGGCAACACGCTCAACTCGACGTTGGCGAAGCCAAGCGGCTTGAATTCCTCGTCGCGCGCGCGGACGGTCAACTTGCGGCCGAGCCCCGCCGCGCCGGAGTCAGCCTCCGTGGCGAGTTGCACGCGGTTGGGCACATCGGCGACGAGCCAGCGGATCATCTGCCGCCAGGCACGCGGCAGGTCTTCGCGCTTGCCGTCGCCGGCCATCTGCCAGCGCCACATGTCGCCGACCAGCAGCGCCGCCGACTTGCCGTGGCCGTAACGCTGCACCACGAGCGCCGGCAGCTTGCGGCCGTTTTCATCAAGCATCGAGGCCATCACGCTGGCACCGGGCTTGATCCGATCGACCTGGTTCAGCACGCGAAACTTGGGCATGTCCTCGAGGCGATCCCTCTCGTTTGCCTCGGTCTTGCGAATGCGCATCCACTGGCTGAGCCAACCTTCGCGGGTCAGGCCAAACTCAATATTATCGACTGGCGAAACCGGGCCGCTGCGCTGCAGGTAGACCGGCAGCAACTCGGCAATGGGGGTGTTATCGTATTTGCCCTGCGTGAACGATTCCTGCCCGCCGAGCATCATGAAACCGCCGCCACGCTCGGAAACATAGCGGCGGATCAACTCGCGCTGGTGCGGCATAAAGAACGCAGACTCCAGGTCGTCGAGAATGATCGCGTGGTAGCCAAACAACTCGCCGGCGCTCTTTGGGAAGCCCTCCTTCAGCTCGTCCTCGTCCCTGACATTGAGCCGCTTGAGGATCGGTTTGTCGTAGCGTTCCTCCTCCTCGTCGTCACCGCGGAAACCTTTGAAAAGTGGGTTGCCACTTTCGCCCTCGCGCCCAAGAAAAACAAATTTCGGCTCGCGCTTGGCAATGCGAATCAGGCCCACGAGATCAACCTGCGGATCGTCGTCGAGCGCACGCTTGAGAAACTTGTATTCCCAGTTGGGCCGGCCGGCGACGTAGAGGATGCGGTACGGTTCCTTGCGGCGCTCGACCGCGACGACGCGGCGGTTGTTGGCCATCGTGGCCTCCTCTTCGCCGGCCTGGCCTTCCGGCCGTTCCGCCTGACGAACCTCGACGGTGTAAAACGAAACACCAAGCGCCTCCGGTTTGACTTCAAATTCGATCTTCATCGCTTGGCCAACTTCAGGTGACTTGGTGTCGAGCAGCGTGCCGTCCGGATCAAGCAACCGAACCTCGATTTGGTCGGCGGGAAAGCCGGTGGCCGCGAGATTGCAATGGATCGACACCGGCGCATCCTCGAATGTCGAGGATGTCACCCGCACCAAGGTGATCGAGATGTCCTTGATGTCTGATTTTTTGCCCATGACGACCGGATAAACTGGCGGCAGTGGACCCAGGCCGTCATTCAGGCTCTCGAGGTCGGTGGCGTTGCCATCGCTGAACACCAGGATGCCGGCGAGCGGCCGACCACTGAAGCGCTGGCCAAGGTTGCGCGTCGATCCGATGAGCGAACTGGCGCGGCCCTTGAAATCGAGCGAGTCGAAGTCGCCGGTCGTCCGCAGTCGAGTGTCGAAGGAATAGCGCCGGATCTGGAAATTCTCGTCGAGTGCCTCCTGCCAGTCGCCCGGCTGCGGCTCGAGCGCCTTGGCCAATTCCTCCGCTCGCGAGGTCGTGCTGCCGGCATCCCGAATGGCCATGCCCTGGCTGTTATCCGCCAGCACGGCGATGAAGTTCGCCCCCGATTTGGCCTTTTCCTGTACCAACTCCGGCTCGAGCAGGCAAAAGCAGAGCAGCGCAATCCCTAACGTCTTGAGGGTGATGCCGGTGACCTTGAGCCGCATCGGCAGCCGCGCGCGGCCGTAGCCCCAAAGCGAAACGAGAATCACCAACGCCGACACCCCCAGCGCCACTGGCAGCCACTCGGGACTCTTAAAAACGATGGAATCGTATTCAGACATTTAGTAAACGCAACGCCCTTTACTTCGTTCTCTGCGTTTAATTATCCGTACTGTTCTTCTCCTTGCGGCCGCCGAGGCGTTCGTAGTAGCGGCGGACGAGTTCGGAGTATTGGGCCGGCACGGGGTCGTGATCGACCGGGACGAGTTCGCGCTTGGGCTGGCGCAGTGAAAGCTCCTGCTCGAGCCGCTTGTTGATCTCGGTCATCGGCCGAATGATCTGCATGTCCACCAAGTCCCACTTGGGCGGTTTGCCGTTTTCCTTGTTCTCTCGGCGGATGTCGCGGGCGCGCTGGCGCACCTCCGAGACCTGGTTGCGCAGCTCGGGAATCTCGATGACTTCCTCGACTTCGCGGAGCCGATCCTCCCAGTCGCGGTAGTCGAGTCCCGTCAGCGGACCGTCAAAATCGAAGTTATCCAAGTCCCGGAACCGGTCGGAGCCACCGCTGCTGCCACCGTTGTCGCGGTCGCCGTCAGGGCGACGGTCGGACAGGTCATTCGGGTCACGCGGTTGCCCACCGCGGCCTTGGGCTGTTTGCGGATTATCCTGATCGTTGGGACGCCGCCCCTGGCCTTGACCCGGTCGGTCTTGCTGTTCCTCCTGCGCTTGGCCTCTGCCCTGGCGTTGTTGATTCTCCTGCGCCTCACCGCCGGGTTGGCGCTGGCCTCTACCCTGCTGTTGTTGATTCTCCCGCTGTTCAGCGTCCTGTTGCCTGCCTGAACCTTCGCGGGGCTGGCCCTCCCGATTTTCACGCTGCGCCTGGTCGGGCGGGTTTTGCTCGTCGCCATCCTGTTCACGCTCGCCCTCGCGACCCCGGCGTCCGCGTTGTTGGCCTTGGCGGTCGTTCATGGCCTGTTCCATCTCGCGCTCGACCTCCTCGCGCAACTCATTGAGCCGGTCGGCGGCGAAGCGCATGGCGTCCTCGTCGCTGCCGATAATTTTCTCGGCGGCATCCTCAACCGTGCCGCGCAGCTCGGAGATGTTTTCGGTCAACTCACGCTGAATATCGCCGGTTTCATTGGACAGATTGTTGCGCATGAGCAACGACAACTGGTCGAGCGACTCCTCCATGTTCTCCTGCCGGGCACGACGAACGCCATCTTCCAGCTCCTGTGATAGCAGCTTCTCCGAGTCCTCGGCCTCGAGGGAGACCTGCTCCATTTGCTGCAGCAACTCATCTAGCTGCCCCTTCTGTGACTCAGCCATGTCGAGCGCCTCCTTGAGGTCGCCCTCATCGCTTAGGGAGCGGAATGTTTTCTGCCGATCCTCCTCGATGGCCTTGTTCAATTCGTTTTGATTGCTGTCGAGCTCGCGCGCGTCCTGGCGCATCTCACGCATGACATCGGCGAATTCGTTGGCGGTCTGTTCCTTGTAATCCTCCCTGACCTCGTCGAGGTTTCGACTGGCGCGCGAGCCGGAGTTGGCAGCCTGCGAAAGCTGCTGCTGCTCGAGGTTGCGGGCGGTCTCCTCCATCTGCTCGCGGGCCTGCTCGAGTTGCTGGCGCGACTCGGCAAGCTCGTCATTTTGGCTGCTATCCATCCTCTGCTGAACCTCGTCGAGATCGTCGATAAGGTTGCGCTGCTCATCCTGCAGGCGCTTGAGTTCGCGCTCGATGCGTTCGCGCTCGGCCTCATCTTCGGCATCAAGCAGCGCGATCTGTAATTCCTGCAGCCGCTTGTTTAAGTCCGACTGCCGCCGGGCGAGTTCCTTGAGGCGGTTCAGGGTCTGCCGTTGCTCGGCACGCTCGCCCTGCTGCTGGGCTTGTTGCTGCTGGCGCTCAGCCTTGCTCTCCAACTCGTAGTTGTTGCGCGTGTCCTGCATCTCGAGCTGGTCAAGCTGGCGCTGGGCGCGATTGCTGTTGCCGCGGCCCTGCTGCTGCTGGCGCTGTTGACGGGCTTGCTGGCGGGACACGCGAAACTCGTTCTCACGCAGTTGCTGCAAATGCTGCAGGGCGGTCTGCTCGTCGATGATCGCCTCGGAGAGCGCTTGGCCAACCGCGTCGCCGCTGGCGTCTTTCGCCTTAGCGAGGCTGTCTGCCGCGGCCTCCATCGCCTCGTTGGCCTGATACGCCTGGCCGCCGGACTCCGCGTCCTGCAGCAGCGCCGACGCCTGCTCGAGCATGCCAAGTAACTCGCCCTGCGAGTCGAGCACGACCTGGATGTCCTCGGCCAGTTTCTCGTCGTCGCTGTCGCGGCGCTTGAGATTCCACGTGGCGCTGATGATGTCCTTCTGCGTGTCTAGCAGGTTGGCGATGGACTGCTGTTGTTCACCACCCTGTTCACCGCCCTCTCCCTGCTGTTGTTGCTGCTGGCGCATGCCCTCTGTAGCGGATCGGTTCTGGCGGAAAATTTCCTCGAATGGCCGCACCGTGGCGAAGAACAGGTCGCTGAATCCCCGGCGCAACCCGCCATCCCGGCCACGGTCGTCGGCCCACAGGAAATAACTCACCACCTGCCCCACCTCGACGCCCAGGTCCTCCATGCGAAGCACGTGGGCGACAGCGAGTTTGTTGGTGGCCAAGCCGGCGGCGCCGAGTGAAATATACTGCGGTTCCTCGCCAGCCAGCTGGTAGCCTATGCCGGCATCGGCCAACCCGAAGTCGTCGCGCGCCACGCCCTGCAGGCGCATCTCCTCGATGGCCGACACCTCGGTGTCGCCCGCGGGCGCCTCGAACTTCAGCGCCGGAACGGCGTTCTCGAGCACGTTGAAAACATACCGGGATGGGAAGCGGTTGACCCGTCCCTCGGCATCCTCAAGGTGCAATTCGTAGCGGAACTCGCCCGGCTCACTGAAGTCGCGCAGGAGTTGGAACTGCGGGCTGCCATCGGCGAGTTGCTCCAGCGGAATGTCGTCGCCCTCGTCGTCTCGGGCCTTGAGCACCGCCGACTTGAGCGGCTTGTTGAACTGAAAATCGAACGTCAGGCCGGTACCCTCAACGGCGGTGAGGCGGCGTGTGTTGTTGATGACCTTGTCCTCTCGGCCGGTGAACTCGGGATAGTCGAGCCTGGCCTGTGACGACTTGAGCGCCGGGTACTCGAAAACGGTCATCCGGTACAGGTCACCCGCCTGGCCATCGTACACAACTTGGTACACGGCATTCGTCTGCACATTGGCCAGGCGATAGCTGTACGTGGGGTCGTCGAGGCTCTGCACCATTGTCATCCAGCGTTGGTTTCGGCCCGGTTCCTTTACGACCAACTTCACGTCGGACTTGTTGCTGGTGAACTTGACCGAGACAATTAGGCTGGTCCCGCGCTCCACCTCCACGTCACCCGGCTCCACCACGACACTGCCCTTGGCTGAGCGAACCGTTTGCGACTCGGTGGTGTCGGACATCTGCCAAAAAGCCAGCAGGAACACGGACAACGCCGCGCCGTGATACACGTGCGTCAAGGCCAGGCGGCCGTTGGCCTCGAGTTCCCAGCCCTGCTCGCGGCTGGCCTTGAGGGCGTCGGCCAGCACGCGCTGCTGCAGGTAGTCGAGTTTGTCGGGGTCGTTTTTCGCGATCTGCTCCGAGGCAGTCTCGAGCAGCTTGTTGAGGCCGGGATGGTACCGCTCGATCAACCGGACGATCTCGGCCAGCGTCAACCAGTCCACCATTAGCACTTTCACGAAAACCAGCGTTGCCAGCGCAGCGGCTGATACCCCGATGATCGACCACACGAAACCCGTCGCCTGGCCAAGCGCCAGCACGACCAGGCTGGCCACGGCGCAGGCGGCCCAGCACTTGGCCAAGCCGGAGTAGAGTTTCTGCCGCCGATGCTGATGGCGGTAAAACGTCAACTGTTCCTGGAGTGTGTTCGATTTGTTCATGTTATCATGACTGGTTCTGCTGGCCGACTGCCCTTGGCGGCCAGAACGGTCTCTAGAGTGACAAACAAAAGCACCGCCGCCAAGGCCCATTGCCAGTATTCCCGGCGGTGCGCCTCGGTCTTTTCCGCTGCGGTGGCGGCCGCCGCAATCTCACCGGGAGAGGCAACCGAATCGGTCATCGGCAGGCCGAGTTTTTTAAATTGCTCCATGACAATCGGCTCGGTGCGGCTCTCCGCCGCCGTAAGGTTCACCGCGAACGTCTCCGACCAACCGCTGCCCTTCGCGGTGTACAGGCCGGGAGCGGCCGGCGTGAAAATGGTGTCGACCGAAATTGCCGCCGCCCCGCCGCCGGGCGGCATGACAGTGACATCGCCGCCGGCCTGGCCGTTGTTGAACCGCGTCACATCGATCCGGCTGCCGACGATGAACTGCCGCAACTGGGTTTTCCGCTCGAGCACCGGCTGGATGATCGAGTAGAGCAGCGGGACAAACTTGGTCGAGAGCGCCAGTTGGCTGTCGGCCGGTTTCCAGCCGGAGGTCATCACCAGCAGACGGCCGTCGCCGCGCCTGGCCGCCAGCCACGCCGGTGCGCCGGAGTCGAACCGTGCGAGTACATCGATGCCCTCGTTGGGCAGGTTTTGCAGCTCGCGATATTTCCAAAAATGCAACTTCGTGAAGTCGCTGAACCGCGCGTCGCGGAACACCGACAAAATCGGGTCGTCAAGCTTGAGAGACTGCAGCAGTGCGTAGTCGCTCGACGCGATGTCGCGGATGACCACGCTGTCCGCACCAAGCCACTGTCCGAGGTTTGCGGCCTGGCTCGCCGACTGCACGACCATCAGCGCGGTGGCACCACCCTCGATCGCCTGGCCAAGCGCTTGGGCCAGCGGGCCGGCGACGGCATCGCCGATGACAAACAGGTCGGCCTCCGGCAGCGGGCCGGTCGACTTGCCACTAATGGCCTGCACTTGAAAATCGATCGCGCTCGATTTTTGGAAGGCGCTTTTGAGATAAAACAGCGAGCCCTCGGCGTCGTCGGGCTCGTCCTCGCCGACGTACACGATGCGCACCGTCTGTTGCCGGTCCTGCGCGAAGTGAAACTGGTTGTCGAACTCAGCCGCGTCGCCCCGGATGGCCAGGCGCTCGAGGGTTTGCCCGGCCCATTCGCCCGGCAACTCGACCACCCGGCTGCGGCCCGGCGGGACGTGCACCTTTTGGCTGAAAGTCTCGCCGGTGGCGGTGTGTGCCAAAAACTCCAGCTCGTCGCCAATGCCGTTGGCTGAGTTGCTGATGCGAAACGACGGCACGGCCTCGGCCGCGGCCCACGGCGCGCGGGAGGCGACCTGCTCGATGCCGGCGTTGCCCTGGTCGTCCTCGCCGATCTGCCTGAGCGTCACCTTGATGCCGGTGGGCCACTCGTAGCCCTGCACGTCGCCGAGACGGCTGCCCTTTTGCAAATCGCTGATGACGACGATCTCGCGCCTGGCCAAGGGCTGTTCGTCCGGCCCCGACTCGGCCTCCTGTATCGACTCGCCGGCGAGCACGAGCGCTTGACCAAGGTTGCTCCCGCCGAAGCCCGGCTTGGCCAGGCGCTCGAGTTGGGCGTTCACCTCCGCCTCGGACGAGCTGCCGAGCCACGACTTGACCTCAACCAACGGCTCCGTCGAGTCATCGAAAGCAATCAGCGAGAAACGGTCGCCGGGGCCGAGTTGGCCAAGCATAGTTTGCGCCTTGGCCTTGGCCTGCTGCCACAGGTCGCCGCGCTGCATGCTGGCGCTGCGGTCGAGCAGCACGATGATCCATTGCCGGTCGCGCCGCGCCGCATCAGCCGGGTCATCGACCGTGACGAACGGCCGCGCAAAAACGAATGCTAGCAACAGCAGCGCAAGGCAGCGCAGTAGCAACAGCAGCAGATGCGTCGGCCGCCGCTTGCGGTCCACCGGCGGCTTGGTCTTGTCGAGGAACATCAGGCTGCCGAATTCCTGTTTGTTTTTTGGACGGTCGTGCAGCAGGTGCAGAATGATCGGGATGGCCAGGCCGAGTGCGCCCAACAGGTAAAGTGGTGTCAGGAAACTCATGCGGCACTCCTCGTGTTCGAGCGGCGTTGCCGGACGACGGCGCGCGCGGGACGTTCCTCTAGGAAACGTTGTAACACCCGCTCGAGCGGTTCGGTGGTGATCACGCGGAACCCGGGGATGCCCTGCGCACTGAAAATCCCGTCGAGCGCGGCGTTGTGCGCGTTGTATTTTTGCTGATATGACTCACGGGCCATTCCCGGGTCGAGGATGAGGTTGCGGCCGCTCTCCATGTCCTCAAAGATCGCGGCGGCCTCGAAACTGAAATCGACCTCGCGCGGGTGCAGCACCTGCACGGCGCGGACATCGTGCCCGGCGGCGGTGAACAGGCTCAGGCAGCGTTCCATATCGTCGAGCGGTGAGAGGAAGTCGGACACGAGCACGATCATGCCGCGCTTGCCGACGAGCGAGGCGAGTTTCTCCAGCGCCTGGCAAAGGTCAGTGGCGTTGCCGGCCGGCTGGGTCTCGAGCCGGCCGAGGATCGTTTTCAACTGGTCCTGCCGGTAGCGCGGCGGGATAAACTCGCGCACATCGCGATCGAACGTCGCCAGGCCGACGGCATCGCGCTGCTGCGTGAGGAACCACGCCAGCGACGCGGCGAACGTGCGGCCGTAGTCGCTTTTTTTGACGCCGGCATCGTCGCCGCCGAACTCCATCGACCTGGAAAAATCAACCATGAACGTGCAGCGCAGATTGGTCTCATCCTCAAACTTCTTAATGAACTCGCGATCGGTCCGCGCCATCACCTTCCAGTCGAGGAAGCGGACGTCGTCGCCGGGTGAGTATTGGCGGTACTCGGTGAACTCGGTGGAAAAACCGGTGCGCGGACTGCGGTGCAACCCACTCATGAACCCCTCAACCACAGCACGCGCCCGGAGTGAAAGGCTGCTGATTTCCATCAGGGCCTTCGGGTCCAGAAAGCGGTGCGTTGTGGCGGTACGATTCACGGGACGGGGACGGTCTCGAGGAGTTTCTCGATGACTTTGTCGGCGTCAACACCCTCCGCCTCGGCCTTGAAGTTGGGCAGGATGCGATGGCGCAGCACCGGCACGGCGAGCGCCTTGACGTCGTCCGGCGTGACGTGGGAGCGGCCCTGCAGCAGCGCGCGCGCCTTACTTCCGAGGATCAGCGCCTGGCCGGCGCGAAGGCCCGCGCCCCAGTTGACCCACTCGTTGACGAAGTCCGGCGTGCCGGCCTGGCCGGGACGCGAAGTCGCGGCCAGGCGCACGGCGTAACGCACAACCGAGTCGGCCACCGGCACCTTGCGCACGACGCCCTGGATGCGCAGCACCTCCCCGGCGCTGAACACCGGGCTTGTCTGCACTTCTTCGCGCCGGGTGGTCTCGCTGACCACGCGCACCTCGTCCTCCTCCGGCAGGTAGTCGATGAACACGTTGAGCATGAAGCGGTCGAGTTGTGCCTCCGGCAGCGGGTAGGTGCCCTCCATCTCGATCGGGTTCTGCGTGGCCAGCACGAAAAACGGCTGCGGCAGTTCGCGGCTGGCGCCACCGACGGTCACCTGTTTTTCCTGCATCGCCTCGAGCAGCGCGGCCTGCGTCTTGGGCGGCGTGCGGTTGATCTCGTCGGCCAGCAGGACGTTGGTGAACACCGGGCCCTTCACGAAGCGCAACTCCCGCCCGTGATCGCCGTCGATGAGGATCTCGGTGCCGGTGATGTCCGCCGGCATGAGGTCGGGCGTGAACTGGATGCGGTGAAAACCGAGGTCGAAGATCCCGGCAATGGCCCGCACCATCAGCGTCTTGGCCAGGCCGGGCACACCGGTGATCAGGCAGTTGCCGCCGGCGAAGAGCGTAACGAGAATCTCCTCGACCGCCTCCTTCTGCCCGATGATGACCCGGCCAAGTTCCTGTTCTATTTTTTCGCGGCCGGCGGCGATCTGCTCGACCGCCTGCCGATCCTCCTCGTGTGTGGTTTGAGTTGTTGCTGTTTCCATTGGTCAATGTGTCATTGAATAAAAGATGATGTTGATGCCCATCGGGTACGCCCTCGGCTCGGAGAATTCCTTGAAATACCACTCGCCGGCGCGGCTCTCCTCCTCCCAACCGTCGCCGAGGTCGGTGTTGTGGCAGATGATGACCATCAGCCGGCCGTCGTCGTCGTAAACCCCCCGATAATGCGGTGTCTTCGCGTCGGTTCGCTCCCAAGTGATGCCGTACGGTGCGCCTTGGATGGCCGTGCCGGGGTTGGGCACCTGCGGCTTTTCCTTAAGCGGAAACACGCACTGGAACACCTCGTGCTCGAGCGGCAACTCGACAATTTCACGCGTCGGGAACACACGCCGAAACTCGCGCTCAAAATTTTGCCACTCGGCCTCGCCCCAGAAATCATCCACCATCAAAAAGCCGCCGGTCAGTAGGTATTTCCGCAGCGCCTTGACCTCGTCGCCGCTGAAGGTCAGTTCGCCGGGCTCGATAATGTAAATGAACGGGTAGTGAAATAGCTTGGCCTCGGTCAGGTTAAGCACCGTGCCTTCCGGATCGACCTTGAGCGCGGTGAGCTGCTGCAGCCGAAATGACATGTTCAGGTCGCTCTCGGGATAATCGATTGACCACTTGCCTCGGCCACGCCAACTGCCGCCCCACGAGTCGTACTGGATACGGGCGAAAGTGAATGTGTCGTTGGGCAGTTCCTCATCGCGGCCCCAGTTTTCCACGCCGCCGCGTTTGTCGCGCTCGCCACGATGCCAATCGCGCTGGCTCCAGGCCGCAAGCGTGGCCAGCGTCAGCGCGGCGATCACCAGGCCAATGCCAAGCCGACGCGCGGGTTTCCGGAAGGAATTCATTGTGCCTTGGCCTCCACTGCGGGCGGATCCGGCTTGGCCAGGCGGATGAGCAGTTTCTGCGCGGCACGAAATCGTGGCGCGTCCTCGAGCGCCTGCAGCACATGGCGCCTGGCCTTGTCCGGCGCCGTGTCGGCCAGCGCGGTGGCCAGGCGGAAATGCAGGTCCACCGGGTCGGCTGGATCGAGCAATAGCAGACGCCTAAGCGGCCGGATGGTATCGGCACGCCTGCCGGTTTGCTGCGCGGTGAGCGCCATGAAACGGTGGCCGATGGGCGAGAGCGGGTTGGCCGAAAAGAAGCGCCTAGCCAGACGATCGACCGCCGCCCAGTCTTCGCGCTCGGCGTGGATTTCCATTAACCGCCCGTAAAGTTTCGTGGCCGCGTCCTCGATGGCGGCCCATTGCTCGAGGACGGCGAGCTCGTCCTCCGCCTGGCCAAGCTCGCGGTGCGCCCGGGCGAGCATGCCGTAGGGCGAGCCACCGCCGCGCTGTCTCGGGTGGAGCTTGATCGATCTCTCGAGCAGCGGGATTGCCTCGAGGAATTTCTCCTCCTCTACGAGGTTGGCGCAGGTGGTGTTGAGCGCCCAGATGTTGTTTGGGTTGGCTTCGAGCCAATCGACGATGGCGTTTTTGTCGAGCGGATTGACCTCGAGCGGGTTCGGATTGGCCAAGTCCGCCTCGGGGGCGAACGCCTTGGCCAAGCCGGTGGCAAACTCGCTGAACCCGGCCTCGAGCTTGGCCAAGTTGGTCGCGTGCTGCTCGATGGCGATGTTGATGAACACGCCCTGGCCAAGGTCGTGCAGGATGTTGCTGATGCACGCCTCACCGAAATTTTTCACGAGATACTCGATCACGAGCGATGACTGGTAATAGGCAAACTGCATGTGCTCCGGGCTCTTGGGCACGAGAAAGGCCATGCTGAGCCGCTCGATCGGTGTCATCTCGCCGTCGAGGATGAAGTTGCGGTACTCCGGCGTCATTTGCTCGCCCCACGAGCTATGCCTCAGCCGCTCCTCGTAAACGGAGATGCCCTCGCTGAACCAGCGCGGCATTTTGTTTCGCGTCTTTTGCAGGGTGATGACGTGGCAGTACTCGTGCCAGAG
>QOAX01000157.1 GCA_003972865.1 Verrucomicrobiota bacterium
ACCACTCCGCTGGCCGGGTCGTAAGACTTTGTATCCACGGGAACTGCGTATGCAGTCTGTGCGCAGATAAACCCCATAGCGCTCCAAATCATTACCGTGAAAAATAGGCCACGCAATCGGTTGCTACTACGGACGTCGTTTGCAGTCATTCGCATCGGTTTACCTATTATGCCGTTCTTCATTTTCTTTGGGTTGTCGAGAGACGGTCGGCTCGCCACCTGCATCCCGGCTGTAGACTTCTTAAATAACCGAATAGTTCACTCTATTTGGAAAGCTCCAGGAGATCGACCATGGCCAGGCCCATGGCTTCGCCTACGTTCATGTAGGTCTCGGCGTTGCCGCTGTAGTGGCCGCCTGAACTGCCGCCTTTGGACAGCGGATGGGTGTAAACGGTGGCGACGTTGCCCTTGAACTCGGGGTACTTGCCGGATTTGCCGTCTACCGCGAACATGGCTTTAAGGATTTTCCCGCCACCGTCGGTGGCACCCTTCTTGGTCTGGCCGAGGGAGGCACAGACGAACTTCGCGTTGGGCGCATTGAAGTCCTTGCGAAGCTGCTTGATGATATGAACCAGGTTCTTCTCGTACCGGCTCGAAAGCGCGGCACTTCGGCTGTCCCGATCGCCCTGCCACCAGAGAAAGCCAGCGACCTCATATTTCTTGGCTCCGGGATAGTACTTGTCGAGTTCCGAGAGAACCTTCTTTGCCCTGGCGATATCGCCATCGTATTGCATGCCGGCGTACCACTTGATCTTCTTCGGCTCCGTGCCCTTCACCCAGCGTTCAGGCGTCCCCTTGTACCCGGGATGAACCCAGGTGACACCCTTGGCATCGGTGAATTCAAAGCCTTCGCCCCCCGGCGGCAGCAAGTCCCAACCCAGGGCACGATTACCGATGCAGCTCTTAAGAATCAGGACCGGCGCGTCGACGGCGTTGCCAATGTGGTGGCCAATGCCAAACTCCGGGCCGATCTTTCCGCCCTTGATGGTCATCCACTCGTTGTTAAAGCCCCTCATGCCGCCGGTCCCGCTCCCCATGATGCGCACGTTGCGAACATCCTTGCGCACGGTCCATGCGCCCGCGTCGTCGATGAGGTAGGGGTAATGCTTCTTGACCTTTACCGCGTACTCAAGCGTTCCGTCCTTGCCTCCCGCAATCTTTCCAAAGCCCAGCATGTTGGATTGTCCCAGAAGAATGTAAACCTGGACGGGCTTGGTCATATCCGCTGGCTTGCCATCCGGATCGGGCAAATCTTTATCCTTGGCCGAAACCGACAGGGTTAGGACCGCCAACAAGGTGGTGGCAGTAAGAGTTTGGATAAGTTTATTTTTTAGTTTCATATTATTTCTTCGGATTTCGAAGGTTTGAGAAAACATTGCCCGTTGGCTTGGTCGGCAGAGTCGTCTGCCATTGCTCGAGTATTTTTGTCAGTTCCTTTACGACCGCGGGGTGTTTCTCCTTGAGATCATTCTTTTCAAGGGGATCAGTGACCAGATCGTAAAGTTCCACGTAACCGGCATCCCGATTAGCAACCAGTTTCCAGTTTTGACTGACCACCGCATAGGAAACCCAATGGTCGGGCTTGGCCTTGCGGGCCGGCCAGGGGGCAACCGTTTTCCAAAAGAGCGGTTTTTCGCGAAGCGACTTGCCTTTACCCTTGAGGGTTGTGAGCTGACTAACCCCATCAGGTTGGTAAGACGCAGGTAGTTTTACACCGGCGATTTCACAGAAGGTGGGCAGCAAATCCACCGCCGAAAAAATAGAGGTCCGGTCGATTTTGCCTGCGGCAATCTTGCCGGGCCAACGGGCAATAAATGGCACTCCTACTCCTCCCTCAAAGAGGGCAGCCTTATAGCCTTTGCGACCGCCGGTAATTCCTTTGGAAGCAGCAACATTGAATCCCTCGCCGGTGGCTGAATCATACATGGACTCCAGCTTGGCTCCGCGACCTGCCCGGGCAGGTCCGTTGTCCGAGCTGAAGATAACCAACGTTTGATCAGTCAGCTTCATGCGATCCAATGCATCGAGCACTTCGCCGATCCGATCATCGGCATGTGAAAGGACCGAGGCATAAATATTATCGCGCTCCTCCAGCTTGGGAAAACGTTGACGGTACTTCGGCACGGTATGGAAGGGCGTATGAGGTTCATGCAGCCATAGATTGATAAAGAAGGGTTTGCCTGCACGACGACTTTTCTCAATGAAACCGATAGCGCTCTTTGCGTCTTCATGTACCGGCATTTGTTTGCCCGAGCAATTGAAGGCTCCGTACACATCAAAGCCGTACCGGCTGGGCGGCGGCGAATCAGGGATCATGTCATTGGCCAAATGCCATTTACCGAAATGCGCGGTGGCATAACCTCCACTTTTTAGGAAACGAGACAGGAGCGGCGCCTTGGGGTCGAGCCAATCGGGCATGTTGCGCTTGGCATTGCTGGGCACCCAGGCAAAGTGCCCATCAATATTGTAGCGGGCGGGGAAATGGCCGGTCATCACGGCCGTCCGACTGGGGGAACAAACCCCGCTTGCCACGGTGAACCGGTGAAAGTCAGTTCCTTCCCTGGCCAACCGGTCAATATTCGGCGTCTTCACATACGGGTGACCATGACAGCTCAGATCCCCCCAACCCCAGTCATCGGCAAAGATGAAGAGAATATTGGTTGGCGGCTCATTCGGAGAAGCCTGCGGAGCAAGCCCAAAAATGAGCAGCGCCAAGAATGTTAATATTCTATCCATAATGCTCCGGTCCCAACCGGCTACTTTTCAGGGCACTCGGTTACCTGCAGCCACATCTCATGCCCGAACAAGATTAGGATATATCCCGTTGCGATGACAAGAACCGCGCTTATTGGGATAAGTATTTTTTTTATTTCCCTTCAGCTTTCAATTCTTCTGGATTCTTCTTTTTCTCATTCAATATCTTCTGCTTCATCGCGGCGGGTGGATTGCAGTGCGGCAGCGAAGTGAGTGGTGAACGCGTCGAGGTCGGCTTCGGTGTGGGCGAGGGAGAGGTAAAGCTTCGTGCCCATTGGATTGAGGAACACGCCGCTGCGGAGCAGTTCAAGCATCACGGCTCGGCCACGTTCGCGGTCGGCGGCGAGCCAGTCGCGATGACTTCGCACCGGGCGATCGATGAACACCGACTGCGCCAGCGGCCCGTCGCCGAGCACCTGCGCCGTCTCGCCCGCCTGGCCAAGCGCTTGGCCAAGCGACTCCCGCAAACGCCGCCCCATCGCGTGCAACCGATCATAAACCCCAGGCTCGCAGAACACGTCGATGGTGGCCAACGCCGCCGCCGAGGACACCGGGTTGCCGCCCGTCGTCGAGGCGGACCACGCGTAGTTCGGCCCCGGCAAACGCTGCTCGTTCACCGCCTCCATGATGTCCGCGCGACCCCCGAACGCGCCGATCGGGAAGCCGCCGCCCAGCCCTTTGCCGTACGCCACGAGGTCGGGCAACACGCCGTAATATTCCTGCGCGCCTCCCAAGGCCAGGCGGAAGCCGGTGACCACTTCGTCGAACACCAGCACGATGCCCCGCTTGGCCGTGGCCTCGCGCAGTCCCTGCAAAAAACCGTCCACCGGCGTGATGCAGCGGTGCAGCGGCTCGACGATCACGGCGGCCAAATCGGCGGCGTGGTCGGTGAGAATTTGCTCCGTCGCCGCGAGGTCGTTGTACGGCGCGACCAACACATCGCGCTCGACCCACGGTGCACCGGTGCCGGAGGAATCCGGCTGCGGCAGCGCGGGCGGATCGCTGCCGACGAGGCTCGTCACTCCCTCCGGATGTTGCCCGTGATACGCGCCCTCGAATTTCAAAATCTTCGCCCGCCCGGTCGTCGCTCGCGCGGTTCGCAGGCAGAGCATCGTCGCCTCGGTGCCGCTGGCGACAAACCGGATGTGCTCGACGCATGGGCTGATGTCGGCGATGCGCTCCGCGAGTTCAACCATCAGCCGGTTCACGGCGCCGAAATTCGCTCCGTTCGCCGCCGCCGCGCTGGCTGCCTCAAGCACTTTCGAGTGCGCGTGGCCGATGAGCGCCGCGCCCCACGCCATGGTCATGTCGAGATACTCGCGGCCGCCGGTGTCCCACACGCGACAGCCCCGCCCGCGCTCAATCACCGGCGCGTCGCCCTCGGGGATGCCGTATTCACCGTTCGAGCCGCCGGGGAAAAACCGAAGCGCCCGCTCGCGGAAATTG
This sequence comes from Verrucomicrobiota bacterium, assembly GCA_003972865.1. Lineage (GTDB taxonomy): Bacteria > Verrucomicrobiota > Verrucomicrobiia > Limisphaerales > UBA1096 > UBA1096. Next base: position 4,200 of record QOAX01000157.1, read on the forward strand.
TTGGTGGCGTTCATTGTTTCAAAAAGTCAAAGGCCGAGCCGCTTGGCCAAGTTCTCGGCGACGTCCTCGACCTTGGCCCCGGAGCCGCACGACTTGACGCCGTCGGTCATCATCGTCAGGCAGAACGGGCAGCCGACGGCGACTGTTTCCGCGCCGGTCTCGATCGCTTCCTTCGCGCGCAGCACGGACACCCGTTGGTCGGCCTCCTCCTCCATCCACATCCGCCCGCCACCGGCGCCGCAGCAGAAAGTTTTTTCGCGGCGCTGCTCCATTTCGCTGATGCCGTCGCCGAGCAGATCGCGCGGCGCCTGGTGCACGCCGTTGACGCGAGCGAGATAACACGGGTCGTGATACGTCACCGAGCCGGTGCGTTCGGGTGCGGCGAGTTTGCCGTCGTCGATCAGTTGCTGCAAAAACTCGGTGTGATGCACGACCTCGAATTTATCGCCGAACTGCGGGTAGTCGTGCGTCAGCGAATTCATGCAGTGCGGACATTGCGTGAGGATTTTTCGCACGCCGTGCTGCTTGAGTGTCGCGTGATTTTTCTCGGCCAATTCCTGAAACAAAAACTCGTCGCCGAGCCGGCGTGCCGAGTCGCCAGTGCAACATTCGTTCGGCCCCAGCACGGCGAAGTTCACGCCGGCCTTGAGCAGCAGCTTGGCGATGGAGCGGGTGACCTTCTGCGCGCGACGATCGAACGACCCGGCGCAACCGACCCACCACAGGATTTCAAAATCGGGATGGTCGCTGGCCAACGGCACGTCGAGTCCGTCCGCCCAAGCCAGGCGCTCGGCCTGCGGGAAGCCCCACGGGTTGCCCTTGGTTTGCATTTGGCGCATCGAGTTGGCGGCGGAGCCAGCCAGCGCACCCTCGGCGGCGCGATCGCGGCGAAGCTCGAACAACAGCCCAAGCGGATCGACCCGCACCGGGCAGGCGGTCACGCAGGCGCTGCACGAGGTACACGCCCAAATGGTCTCGGCATGGATGGTGTCGCCATGCAGCGCAGCCGCTTGGCCAAGAGCCGTTGTTTCCATCAGCCCCTTCAAATCCTGCACGACCGCCTTGGGCGAGAGCGGTTTGCCGGAGGCGAACGCCGGGCAGGCGTCATCGCAGCGACCGCACTCCATGCAGGCGTCGAGACTCAACAGTTGCTGCTGGTCGAGGTGCGCAATCTCCGAGACGCCGACCACGCCGGTTTCCTCGACTGCCTCGATGGAAATGGGCGTCAGTTGGCCAAGCGACGGCGTGGAAAAAAACAGGTTCGCCGGGCCGGTGATGAGATGCAGCAGGCGCGTAAACGGAATCATCGCGAAAAAACCGAACACCATCAACGAGTGCACCCACCAAACGGCCAAGTGCGCCGAGCGACTCGTCGCCTCACTCATCCCGCCGAAGAGCTTGGCCAAGCCGGCACCGACCGGCGAACACCACAGCGCCAGCCCCACCGGCTGATCCCACACAATCCGCAACCCCTCGACAAAATAACCCGTGACGCCGATGCCGAGGAACAGGCCAAGCACGGTCCAGTCGCTCGCACGATGCCCGAGGCTGCCTGGCCGACGCATCCGACGCCAAACGAACAGGCTGATGCCGATGATGAACAACAGCCCGAACACATCGAGCGCACCCTCGTAAATCACATAATACCAGCCGTGATGAAAATGAAACTTCTCCGACACCTTGGCCGCGAGGTGATCGACTTCCAGCAGCGTCGTGCCGAGAAACAACATCATGAACCCGGCGAACATCATCACGTGCGCCCAACTGGCCAAGCCGCGACCGCGCACCCGTTTTTGTCCGAGACCCTCCTTCAGCAAACGCCCGAGGCGCGGTTTTAGTCGGGCAAAATTGCCGGTTAAAATTTCCCGGACGGAGATCGGCTTGCCCTGCCGCCAAAGTTTCCACCGACGCCAAACGCCCCAGCAAAACACCAGCACCGACGCCACAGCCATCACGTAAAACGCAACAACCGACGACGGCGGGATATTGCCGAACGTCTCGCGCGTCAGTTGAATCGTCGGTTCGTCCATTACATTTTCACTCGCTCGGACTTGGGATCGTAAGCCGGTTGCAGCGACAACTTGGCCGGCACGCGTTCGCAGGCCACCTCCAACTCGTAGTCGCCGCTGAGCAAAAAGTCACGATCCACCCCGTCGTCATTTCGCACGTAGCCCATGCCGATCCCTTGGCCAACGGTGTGGCCGAAGCCACCGCTGGTGATCCAGCCCACGCGCTCTCCGTTGCGGTAAATCGTCTCGCGGCCAAGCAGCACGATCTCCGGATCATCCACCGTGAAAAAAGCCAGGCGCTTGGCCAAGCCGTTGGTCTTTTGCTTCTCGAGTGCCTCTCGGCCGAAGAACGGCGTGTCGGTTTTCAGCTTGGCCGCCCAGCCGAGCCCGGCCTCGAGTGGGGTGTGGTCGGACGTCACATCAGCGCCCCAGATTCGGTAGCCCTTTTCCAGGCGCAAACTATCGATAGCACGATAGCCGGCGTTGGCGATGCCGTGCGCCTGGCCAAGCTCCATCAGCAAATTGTAAACCGCGACGGCCGACTCGACCGGCACGTGCAGTTCCCAACCCAACTCGCCGACGAACGTCACGCGCATCGTCCGCACCGTCGCCCCGGCGATCTGCAGTTCGCGCGAGGTCGCAAACGGAAATGCGCCGCTCGACAGATCCGCGTCAGTCGCCTGCGACAGTACCTCGCGCGCAAGCGGCCCCATCAGCCCCAGCACCGCGCTCGCCATCGAGACGTCCGTGAACCGCACGTCGCTGCCGTCGGGAATATTGCGCTCGATCCAGTTGAAATCACGCGCCGCCGAGCCGGTGCCGGTAACGATGTAAAATTGATCCACGGCCAGGCGGCACACGGTGAGGTCGGCCTCGATGCCGCCGCGCTGGTTGCAAAGCTGCGTGTAAACCAACCGGCCCGGTTCGACGGCGATATCGTTGGCACAGATCCACGACAGCGCCTTCTCGGCGTCCGGGCCCTCGAGCCGGTATTTCGCGAAGGACGACTCATCGAAGAGCGACACCGCCTTGCGCGTGTGCCGGTGTTCGCGCGCCACGTGCTCGAACCAGTTCGCGCGGCCGTAGCTTGGCTCGTCCCTCGGCTCGACCCCATCCGGCGCAAACCAGTTCGGCCGCTCCCAGCCAAACTTGCTGCCGAAACAACCGCCGCCCGACTTCAGTCGCGCATAAAGCGGTGACGTTTTCAGTGGCCGACCCGACGCGTGTTCCTCACTTGGCCAAGCCATCGTGTAATGCTTGCCGGTGGCCTCGGTCGTGCGCTCGATGAGAAACTTCGTCTCGCGGTGATGCGCACCGAATCGCCGAATGTCCACCGGCCACAAATCCGTCGACGGTTCGCCGCCGACAATCCACTCGGCCAACGCCCGCCCCGCGCCGCCGTTGGCCGCGATGCCGTAGGCGTTGAAACCGGCACCGACAAAAAAGCCGCGCACTTCCGGCGACTCGCCGAGGATGAAACTGCCGTCCGGCGTGAAGGCTTCCGGCCCGTTAATGAGCTGGCGAATGCCGGCGTTTTCCAACGCGGGAACCCGACCGGCAGCCTGCAGGAACAAGCTCTCGAACTGGTCCCAGTCACTCTCGAGCAGTTGAAAATGGAAGTCTCGCGGAATGCCGTCCTTCGGCGTCCACGGCATGGGATCCAACTCGTAGCCACCCATCGCAAAGCCGCCGACTTCTTCCTTGAAATAGCAGAGCCGGTCCGGGTCGCGCAGCGTCGGCAAATCGGCGGTAACTCCCTCGATTGGCTCGGTGATGAGATACTGATGCTGCATCGGTTGCACCGGCACGGAGACACCGGCCAAGCGGCCGCATTCGCACGCCCAAATGCCGCAGCAGTTGACCGCAATCTCGCACTCGATGTCACCCAGTTCCGTCTGCAAGCCGGCAACTCGGCCATCACGAATGTCGAAACCGGTCACGCGGCAGCCCTCGATGATATGCGCCCCCTCCATCTTCGCGCCCTTGGCCAAGGCCTGACACAAATCGGACGGGCTCGCCTGCCCGTCTGTCGGTAAAAACGCCGCGCCAACCACGTCCGAAACCTCCATCATCGGCCAAAGTTCCCTGGCCTCGTTTGGCGAGAGCAGATACATCTCGAGTCCGAAACTGTGCGCCGTCGTCGCCTGCCGCTTGATCTCGGCCAGACGCTCGTTGTTGCAGGCCAGCCGCAAGCCACCGTTGGCTTTCCAGCCGGTCGCCTGGCCGGTTTCCTCCTCCAGCCTGCTGTAAAGATCGACGCTGTATTTGAGTAATTGCGTGATGCTGGCCGAGCTGCGCAACTGGCCCACCAAGCCGGCGGCGTGAAACGTCGAGCCACCGGTCAGCGTCTTGCGCTCGAGCACAACGACGTCCTCCCAGCCAAGGCGTGTGAGATGATAGGCCACACTGCAACCGACGACACCTCCGCCGATAATGACGACTCGGGCGCGCGGCGGCAGTTGAACCGTTTGATCAGTGGCCGAGGCCATAATAGGTTTCGTAAATCCGCTTGGCCAAGGTTTGTGCCTCGGCCGCGTCCCACTCGCTGTCGAGGAACCGATCCGGGTTGAGGCTCCGCACGTAGTCCGACGGCGACGGCTCAAGCATTGACTCAACCACGTGCCGGCCGATGCCGGCCGAGCCGCTGACGCCGTGGGCGTTGCAGCCGCCGGCGATCACGAAGCCCCTAAGCCGACTGCTCTCGCCGATGATGAATTTGCCGTCCGGCACGAAGGTGGGCCAGCCCTTGAAGATACTTCGCACGCCGAGGTCGCCCGCCTGGTCATAAAGCGGCGCGATCTGCTCGATGAACCAGCCCACCACGTCCCAATCCTCCTCAATGCGGGGCGGCGTCTGGCCGTTTTCAAAATCATCGGGCCTGAGCGAAAGCGCCTTCGGCTCCCAGCCGCCGAGCAGCAGGCCGTTGATCTCGGCACGCAGATAAAGCGACGCATCCGGCACGCGCATCACCGGCAGTTGTGGATGCATGCCGACAGCGCTCACGCTCACAAAATACTCGTGCCGCACCGGGAAGATCGGCAGATCGAGCCCAGCCATTTGTGCGATGTGCCACGCGTGCGCGCCGGCGGCGTTAATGACCGTGTCGCAGGCGATCGCGCCCTGACTGGTCTCGACACCGGTGACGCGGCCGTTCGCGGTGAGGATGCCCTCGACCGTGACACCGGTAACTAGGCGCGCCCCTTTTTTGCGGGCACGATGCGCGTAGGCCATCGCCAGGTCGTTGGGCTGCAGGTAACCATCGCTTGGGCACCACAGCACCGTCTTGGCCGGGGAAAAATCGAACATCGGCCACATGGCGCTGGCTTCGTCGTTGCTGATGAATTCCGTCTCGAGGTCGGCCTCGTTGGCAACGGTTTTCATCTGCTCGAACTCCGCCACGCGCTCGTCGGTCAACGCCACTCGCAGCGAGCCGACCTGCCGCCAGCCCGGCTTGGCCTTCGGCTCGGCCTCCATTTCGGAGAAGGTCTTGACCGACCACATCGCCAACTGCACTCGCTCGATGCTGGTGCGAACCTGGCCGACCAAGCCGGCGGCCTGTGACGTCGTTTCCGATGCGAGCGCGTCGTTTTTCTCGAGCAACAAGACGTCGGTTTTGCCGGCCTGGCAGAGGCTGTGCACCACGCCGCAGCCGACGCTCCCGCCGCCGATCACCACAATCTCCGCGTCGCCGAGCGTGTCCATCACGTCAACTTCCGTTTCGGTTTTTCGCCGCCTCGGCGAGCAGCGGCACGACCTCAAACAGGTCGCCGACGATGCCGTAGTCGGCCACCTGGAAAATCGGCGCCTCCGGGTCGGTGTTGATCGCGACGATATACTTCGAGGTGCGCATGCCGGCCAGGTGCTGGATCGCGCCACTGACACCGCACGCGATGTAAACCTGCGGCGAAACCACCTTGCCGGTCTGGCCGACCTGATCGCGGTAGGGCCGGTAACCGGCATCGACTGCGGCGCGCGACGAGCCGACCGCCGCGCCGATGCTGTCGGCGAAATTCTCGATGACGCTGAAGTTCTCCGCGCTGCCAAGCGAGCGGCCGCCGGTCACGATGATCGCCGCCTCGGTGACGTCCGGCCGGGCGTTGTCGCTGGCGATAATTTCCTTGAGCACGGTTTTTTGTTCCGGCAACTCGACGGCAACCGGGATGACTTCGGCGCTACGAGCAGCATCCAGTTCCGGTGCCTTGACCGTGCGCGGCCGAACCGTAATCACCTTCAGGCTGTCATCGGTGAACTCGACTTCCGCCGTGGCTTTGCCGGCGTAAACCGGGCGACGCACAGTCACTTGGCCATCATTGAAACTCACTTGAATGCAGTCGGTGGCCAGGGCGGCATCAAGTGCGGCGGCCAAGCGCGGGGCCAGGTCCTTGCCCTGTGGCGTGTGCGCGGCGAGCACCGCGACGGGGGCGAGTTGCGGGATGAATTGGCCAAGCGCTTGGCCAAGCGACTCGCCGGTGTAACTGGCCAAGGCCGGGGAGCCGATGAGATGCACCTTGGCCGCGCCCAGTTGGCCAAGCGGCCCGGCGAGCGGCTCGAGATTCTCCCCAGCGGCGACGGCGTGAACCTCTGCCTGGCCAAGCAACAGGCCAAACAACTCCCGCGTGGTTTCGCTGAGTTGTCCGTTTTTGTGTTCGGCAATAATTAAAATTTTCATGTCAGTTTCTCCGGTCAAATGACTTGGATGTCCTCGGCGAGCACGCGGATCAACTCCCGGGCCTGGTCGGCGGGAGCGCCCTCAATGATGCGACACGACTGCTTGGGCGGCGGCAGCTCGAAGTTTTTGAGCCGCGTTTTACGGTCGGCCCCGGTGACGCCCAACTCGTCGGCGGACAGGGTGTCGATCGGTTTTTTCTTGGCCTTGATGATGTTGAGCGCGGTGGCGTAGCGCGGCTCGTTGAGGCCGACCTGCGCGGCGACGACCGCCGGGAGCGGCGTCTCGATGACCTCGATGTTGCCGCCGCCGACATCGCGGCGGCAGGTGATCGCGCCGTCGCGGTAGTCGATGCCATTGACCACGGTGACGCTGGGCAGGTCGAGAAAAACGGCGAGCAGCGGACCCACCGCGGCCGCGCCGTCGTCGATCGCCTCCTTGCCGGTGAACACGATGTCCGCCGGGCCAAGTTTGCCAATGGCGGCGGCGAGAGCGCGGGCGTTCATGCCGGAGTCGGCGTCGCTGGGCAGGTCGAGCCGCACGGCCGAGTCGGCGCCCATAGCCAGGGCCATCCGCAGCGAGTCGGTCACCCGCTCGGGGCCGGCCGAGAGCACGGTGACGATCGAGCCCGTCTGCTGCTCGCGCAGCCGTAGCGCCTCCTCAATGGCCAGTTCGTCGTGCGGCGAAATGATCCACTGGATGTCCGCCTCGTCGATTCCATTGCCGTCCTCGCGCAACTTGATCCGCGTCGTGGTGTCCGGTACCTGCTTGATACAAACAAAAATGTTCATCCAATAATCAGTATTCCAGTCGGATGTTGCCGTCGGCGAGTTCGCAGGTGGCGCCAGCCTGGCCGAACGCCTCGGTCAGCGCGGCGCGGAGGATGGCCTGTACATCGGGGCCGTGCTCGATACGGCGCAGGATGGCCTCGCCCTTACGGTCGCCCACGCTGACGGTGATCTTGAGGCCGCGGCGTTTGCAGGCGAGGCGCACCTCATCCTCCAGTTCGCAGTTGAGCGGCTTCAGGAATGCGTCCACGTAATTGGCGCCGATGCCGGAGCCGTCCGGCTTGTTCTCGGGCAGCCACTCGGCGGCGGCCGGGTTTTCCTCGATCAATTTTTCCATCATCCAATCTGGAGTTGTGTCTCGATAAACTGGTTCATCCGGCCGCGCAAACCGGCGATATGCGCCGGCGTGCTACCGCAACACGCACCGAGGATGGCGACGCCGGCTTCGAGCATGTCACCGGCCTGGGCTGCCATCTCGTCGGGGGCCTGGTTGTAAATGACCTTGAGATTTTGCAGCACCGGTTGGCCGGCGTTGGGCTGGGCCATGATCGGCAGGGCCGAGCATTCACGGTAACGTTGCACGGCGGCCAGGGCGCGGGCCATGTCGATGTTCGTGCCGCAGTTGAGCCCGAGCACATCCGCACCGGCCGCCTCCAAAAACGCGGCCGCCTCGTCCGGGTCGGTTCCCATCATCGTGCGAAGCTCGCGCGTCTCGTGGGTGAAGTCGAACGCCATTGAGGCGATCACGCACGGCGCGCCGGCGGCCTTGGCGGCGGCGATGGCCGCACCGGCCTCGTCGAGTACCGTCTGCGTCTCGACGATGATCGCGTCAACGCCAGCCTCGACGAGCGCACTGGCCTGCTCGGCAAATGCGCGATTGACCTCGGCCTGGGTGATCTCGCCATACGGCTCCATCAGCCCGCCGAACGGCCCGATGTCGCCAAGCACGAAGCCGTCCCGGTCGCCGAACGCCCGCCGGGCCACCTCGACCGCGGCCTTGTTGATGCCGACGACGTCGGGATTGTCCGTGTGCCGCTCGAGCATGATGCGGCTGCCGCCAAACGTGTTGGTGATGAGGCAGTCCGAGCCGGCCTCGACGTAGCGCCGCTGGATGGCGACGACGCGATCCGGTTCGTGCAGGTTCCACGCCTCGCCGCAGCCGCCGCTCTCGAGGCCGGCCTCCTGAAGCTGCGTGCCCATGGCGCCGTCGCCCAGCAGTGGACGGTCCCTGAGGGTGTCGAGCAGGGTGTTACTCATCGGAATAAAGTTTGTAATGAACGGTTTGCAGGGCGATCTTCCACTTGTGGTCGCGGCTGGGCTGGCGGCAGAGGCATCCGGCCGGCTCCACCACCGGATTCCACTCCAGCGCCTGGGCAAGCGGTTGGCCGGTAAAGCCGGGCGCACTGATCATGGCCTGTGGAAAGCCCTCCGGATCCTCCAGGCAGGAACACATCGACTGGTAGTCGGTGTCGCTTGGCCGGCAGGCGAGTTTGCGGATGGGATACCCGTCCCGGCGCGGCCCCAGTTCGATGGAGTAAACAAACCCAAACGGCACGCCCATGTTGCTGCACGTTGTGCAGTCGGGCCGAAAGGTGGCCCGCACGGACTGGCCGGCGAGCGAATCGACCGTGAGCAGCTCGCGGCTCCAGCGGCGAAGCGCCTTGTCCGGATAGGCGTAGCGGCTCGCGGCGCCGGTAGCGGGCGCGCCATTTGATGCTGCAATGCCCGGTACCGGGGCATCGGCGGCAAACGGCGTGCGCCGGTGCGAACAGGGATCCATGCTGCAGCCGGCGCACGGGATCGCGCTGGGCTCGAGCGCCTGCACCACCTCGGCTGGCCCGAGGCCGAACAGCGCAAGCTGCGAGTGTTCCGGCGACAGCATGCCGCTCTCGAGCATGTCCAGCGTCGGGTCGCTTGGCCAAGCGGGTTGCGAGGCCAGCAAGTCCAGCAGCGCGCGCTGGTCGTCCAGGTCCCAGCCGTCGTAGCCGGGGCTGTAGGGTGACAGCGCGGCCAAGCCGGTCGGCTCGGCTCGGTCGCAGATCGACTTGCGGGCGCGAAGCAACAATTGCTCGGTCACCGCCGCCGCGGCGGCATTCAGGAAAAACGCCTCGTCGGGCCGCTCGGCATTCCACAAACGCTGTATCTCCGCCGACATATCTGGCCCGGCGTTACACGCCACCGCCACCGCGGAGCGCGCCTGGCCAAGCCGCAGTTTTTCGGCCAAGGCCCGGCTGGTGAACTCGGTTTCGTTGGCCAAGCGGATGCGATCGCTCTCCATCGCAAGATCGATCGGCTCGGAAACAAAGCTCCACGGGCGGCCGTGCTCATTCACCCAAGCCAACGCGCGCTCGACACCGGCTTGGGCAGCCTCGCTGAGCGGTTCACCGGCGGGGGTGCACAGGTGGCGTTTCCACTCGGCAACTGGGACGGTTATCGGCTCGGTGCTCATACGATGGCCTCCGTGATGCGGGTTTTGAACGGCACGAACTGCGCGCCGTCGGTGAAGCAATGGAAGAATTCCGGGAACGTCTCCAACTCGACGTGCTCGATGCGGCGGACGAGTTCGTCGATTTCCTCGCGGGCCGCAACCGAGAGCAGCGCCAGCGTGGCTCCCTCGAGCGCGGCGTTGCCGACCTGCACGATCCGCTCGTCCGGCAGGTCGGGGATCAGGCCGATGCGGCGCGCGTGGCCGAGGTCGATATGCCGGGCGAACCCGCCGGCGAGGTAAAACACGTCGAGGTCGGAAAAATCGATGCCGTAATTTTGATGGAGCAGATGCAACCCGGCGACGTTGGCGGCCTTGGCCTGGGCCAGTTGGCTGATGTCCTCCTCAGTCAGGTAAATGTCGTTTTCGGCGTCGAGCCAAAACCGGTCGGAGTCGTCGGTCAAGCGGCCGCAACTATTGATCCGCCCGGTGCGGAGCAGTTCGCCCAGCAGGTCGATCAGGCCGGAGCCGCAGAGGCCGGTGGGCCGGCCGCCGCCGATCACGCCCAAGCGCTGTTCCGGCTCGAGTTGCATGCGCTCGATCGCGCCCTCGAGCGCCGGCATCCCGCATTGGATTTGCCCCCCCTCGAACGCCGGGCCGGCGGGGCAGGAGGCGGCGTGGAGCTTGTGCCGGTTGCCTATGACCAACTCGGTGTTGGTGCCGATATCCATCACGGCGACGGTGCGTTCCTCGCGGGCCAGGCCGGTGGCCAACAGGCAGGCGGTGGTGTCCGACCCGACGTGGGAGCCGATCAGCGGCAGCGCGTAAACCCGGCCGTCGGGATGGATCGGCAGCAACGATTGTTTGCCGCGCTTGGCCAAGTGGGTGCCGGGGCGTTTGCCCTCGCGAAACTCGTGCTCGGTGACAGAGCGATACGGCATCTGGCCAAGCGGATACACGTCCAGCCCGAAGAACAGGTCGCGCATGACCGGGTTGCCGACCAGCACCACCTCGTAAATGCTCCCGGCCGGCACGCCGAACGACTCGATGGCCCGGCTCATGTAACCGGCGAGTGTGCGGCGCAGCAGCCGGCCCTTGTGATCGGTGTCGAACTTCACTCGCGCCAGCACGTCACTGCCGCCAAAGCGCTGGGGGTTCTCGAATGACTGGCTGGCCTTGATGCGGCCACTCTCGAGATCGATCAGGCGCACCGCTACGGTGGTGGTGCCCAAGTCCACGGCCAAGCCGTGAAGGGGGCCGGTGGAGCGGTCGATTTCTTCGCCGTCGAGCAGCACCCGGTCGCCGTCGCGCGTCACCGCCGGACCAAGCGGCGGTGCCTCGTCGAGGCACGGCAGGCTGATGCCGTGCTCCTCGATTTGAATCGCGCCGCGCTGCAGCGTCTGGCAGCGGATTGCCCCTGAATCGGCCTCGAGGGTTGCGCGGCAGGAAAGCCGGAAGTCGCCCTGCAAATGCTCCTCCTCTGGCGTGCGACCGCTGAGCAGATCGCCGCCCTCAGCGATCTCGACGAGGCATTCGCGGCAACTGCCGTTGCCGGAACAGGAGGTGGGGATTCGCACATCCATCCGCTTGGCCAAGTCGAACAACGTCGCGCCGGCTTCGGACTCAATCCGGTGCGAATCAATCTGGACGGTGACACTCAAGTTTCCTTTTTCCCCGGCCCGGCTCCGTCAACCGGCTATCGCGGCGGCCTTGGTTTCCGAGGCGATGTTTTTGAACAAATCGACGGCGGTGGCGGCGTCCGGAGCGTAGCCGTCGGCACCGATCTCGTCGGCGAACAACTGGGTCACCGGCGCGCCGCCGATGCAGATTTTCACATGACCCAAGCCGGCGGCCTCCATCTCGGTGATGACGGTTTTCATGTAAATCATCGTGGTGGTCAGCAGGGCGCTCATGCCGAGAATGGTGGCGTTGTGCTCCCTGACTGCGGCGATGTATTCCGGCGCGGAAGTATTGGTGCCAAGGTTGACGCACGTGAAGCCGGCGCCCTCGGCCATCATCAGCACGAGATTTTTGCCGATGTCATGCAGGTCGCCCTTGACCGTGCCCATGACCAGCGTGCCTATCGAGTCGCCCTCCCCCTGCTGGGCGGAGAGCAGCGGCTTGAGCACCGTCATGCCGGCCTTCATCGCGCGCGCCGCCAGCACCACCTCCGGCAGGTAAACCCGGTTGCGCTTGAAGTCCTCGCCGACGACGTTCATGCCGGCGATCAGGCCGTCGTTGAGCACCTCGCGCACGGCGCGCCCGGCGGCGAGCGCCTCCTCGGTCAACCGCTGCACCTCGGGCGCCTTGCCCTCGAAGAGCAGTTGGTTCATCGACGCGTAGTCGGGCATGTTGGAATCGGTATCAGGCATCGTGCATAAAAGTTACCACCCCTCGGGCATGGTGAAATCGCCGGCGACCATGCCCTTGAACTGGTTCCGGATGCGCTCCTCGACTTCCGGTGAAAAGAGGGTTTTCCGGTCCTCGGCCAAAATCTCGCGGGCTTTTTGGAGGGCGCGGCTTGAGGTGTCGAGAGCGCCGTTCTCGGTCCAGATCTGCCGCGTGTCGCGGTCGGCCACATCCGGCATCAGCGCGGTGGAGGTCATCAGCTCCAGCGTGCGGTCGGTGGCGACGAACATGCCGCCCGGCCCCTCTTCGCCGATCTCGCCCAGCGCGAGGTTATCCTCGGAGAACTCCATGCCGCGGGCCACGCGCTTGAGCATTTGCGCGATCTCGTTGTCCACCACCGCCATACCGTAGTCGAACGCCATCAGCGCATCGATCAACCCGGCGAACTGCAGCACGTGCATCCCGCCGAGCAAACCGCCCATGCAGGAGAGCGCCTTCTCGTAACCAGCCTGGGCGTCGTTGAGCTTCGAGTTGGTCAGGCCGATGTAGCCACTACACGGCACGTTGTAAAACCTGGCCATCTGCGCGTGGGCCATGTTGAGCATGCCGCACTCCACCCCGCCCGGCGCGTAGGCGCCGGAACGCATGTCGCCCACGGTCGAGAGCGAGCTGTAAATCAACGGCGTGCCGGGCTTGGTCATTTGCATTAGCGCAGCCATCGAGAGAAACTCCGCGTTGCCCTGGGCCACTGTCGAAACCAGCGTCATGGGCGAGGTCAGGCCGGCGTTGGGCACCACCGTCGAGTGGCTGGGCAAACCCTGCTCGGAGTAAAACATCAGCAGCTCTGTCGAGTTCTCGTCCATCTTCAGCGGCGAGATGACCGGGCAGTAATGGTGGGTGATGAACGGCCGCTCCTTGTAGGCCGCCTCGCTGCCGGCGATGGCGTAGGCCAATTGCAGGATCGATTCGCAGTCGATGCCCGGGTCGCCGCTGCCTCGAATCGGCTTCCGGCAATGCTTCAGCGCGGTATAAAACCGGGACAAACTGTATTGACCCGCCGGCGCGTCCGAGGCGAGCACCGAGACCGAGAAAAGATCGATGGACGGCAAGCCATCGATCAACCGGGCGACACGGGCGATGTCTTCGGAGGTGGAAAAGCGCTCCTTTCCGGTGACGGGGTCGATGATGTACGGGGCTGAACTGGCGGTGATGACGAGTGGCGCGTGATCCGGGATCACCCGGTCGAACTCCGGATCCTGTGCGTAAAACGTGAACTTCGGGGGGATCGACTTGAGGCATTCCTCGATCACCGCGGACGGAAACGTCACCCGCTCGGTCGCGTCATCGACCCGGCAACCGTGCTCGCGGAACCGCGTCCGCGCCCTGGGGTTGTTCACCTCCAGGCCGACTTGGTCGAGAATCTCGAGCGACGCCTCGTGAACACGCCGGACCTCCTCCGGTGACAGCAATTGGGCCAATTGGGGAATCATGATCTCACCGCTGCAAACGCAACGCAGACGGTGGCACGGAACACCCACGCCCCGAATAACCAATTTTGGGGGGAATTCATTGCCATTTTACTTTTGCAGATACTCCATGACGGCCTCGGTACGGTTTTGAACCCCTAGTTTTTCGTAAATATTCTTGAGATGATTATGCACCGTCCAGGCGCTGATTTGGAGCATCTCGGCGATTTCCTTGTCCAGCGCTCCCCTGCTGAGATGCGTCATCACCTGATGCTCGCGGGGGGTCAGGTGCGGGAGTGTGTTCTCTTCGGGATTGCCGGCCAAAAAATCAACCTGCTTCTTGAAATACTGCCGCACCCGGCGCGACAGGTTTGCGGCGTTCAGTCGTGGTTTGCTCTTGGCCTCGGGATCGGTGTGCTGCTCCAGCAAATGCAGCACCCGGCCCGGCGGTGTGCGGTGCAGGAAATAGCCGTGCTGACTGCCAGCGGTGGAGTTGAACAGCTGTTCGCTGTCCTCGAACGTCGAAAACGGCACTACCGGGCAGTCGCGAAACCGCTGCTTGAAACAGGCATCCAGCTCCTCGCCGGAAAACCCCTGCAGCCCCCTGCTGACGAGCAGCAGGCCCGGCTCGTCCGCTTGGCCAAGCTCGCGCAGCGAACCGATGTCCGCGAACGTCCCACGACAGTCGAAACCCGGTACCTCGCTCGTCAACTCGCGCAAAGTTGCCGCCACGGTTCCGTCCGGTTCCACCGCGAATACATTCACCGAAACGGCGTCCGCCTTGTCGCGGTTGCCCAGGCGCTTGGCCCCGCCGGGGCGGGTGTGAATCGTCGTGTACGTGCAGCAAAACGGGCTGCCAAACCAAAACAGGGCCAGCGTCAGTTCGCGTCGATGCCGCGCAGCCGCAACCTCCCAGCCTTCCCCAACGACACTGTTGAAGATGCTCAACGACTCCTCCGCCGCATGCGCCTCGTTGAGGGTGCCCAGGGGGAAGTAGCAGCCGGCGCCGGCGTGCTCGATGCGGCAGGAAAACTCCGGCTTGGCGTTGGATGCCGCCCGGTACTTGCGCTCCACCAGCCGCAGCCGCCAGTAATCGACCGACTCACGAGGGTCGATCCCACCCGGCACGGCGGCCACGCTTGGCTGGGTGCTCCCCTCCCGTTGGCCAAGCGCCAGCCAGCCGTGCTGCTGAATATTGGCAAACAAGCTTGCCGCCTTGGCCGCCGCGACATCCTGATCCACCGCGCCGAGCGAGACCGTCCGGCGCACCCCTTGGTATTGAATCTTGGCCGACCAGCCGCGAACCCGGTGCAGTTTGCCGGCGCGAACGTAGCTGTTGCGGAACACGCGGGTGCGCCAATAGACCGGCTCCAGCCGCTGGTCTGCCGCCTCCTCGCCCGTTCCGATCCAATCCGTTGCCGCTTGCTTGGACATGCTTGGACAGACCTAACGCAGCCTCCCCCGCTTGGCAAGTCTGAACTCCGCTTGGCCAAGCGGCAACGGCTTGGACACGCTCGGACATCACTGAGTCACAATATCGTGCGATGGGCGCGGTTTTTTGCGGCTAAAAAAGGCCATTTCTGCTTTGATGCCGGTTTCTGACAATCCCCGGTTGACGCGATGAAGGGATTTCTTGTCGGGTTTGCTCACAATTAACCAACCAAAAATATGAAACAAATGTTGAAGACCAAGTGGCTCCTCGTGGCCGGCATTGTGGCTGCGCAGGCCTGGGCCGCGCACGGGCAGGAAGTCAGTACCGATTATGGAAACTACATCGAAGACGAGGAGATTATCGTCACGTTCAGCGATGGCCCCGGCAATCCCAAGG